>JAGAKC010000321.1 GCA_017848155.1 Oscillospiraceae bacterium
TCTCTGATTTGTATGTAAACAGCTACAAGGATCAGTACGGAAAAACAGAGTACTATGGAAGCACTCATACATGGGGCAGACAGGCATACGGCATCGATGTCATCGGCGAGAATATCATGATCGAGTTTAATGCTGACGGAATGCTGACATATTATGATATCAACTATACCGAAACAGAGTTTGCTTCTCCTGACAAGATGCTGTCTGAGGATGAGCTGATGGATAAGTTCTGGGATGATACGGCGATCGAGCTGTATTATCTTGCAAGAGTAACTGACAGCAAGACAAAGACAGTGCTTGTATATGGTACGGACGAATGGGTATACCGTGACGCATTTACAGGTGAGCCTGTTTATGATTACTACTACTCCGAGGAAGAGGAAGACCTCAGCGGTTTGTCGAAGAGTCTGCGCAAGAAGGCAGGGGTTCTTGTGGCACATGGCATATATATCGGCGATGGCAGGATAGACGCCGATGAAGCAGTATCAGAGGCTGTGTTTGCGTCGGTGCTGAGTTATATCACTGATGTGAGGATGTATGGCTATGCCGGTGAGCTTGTCATGATGGGCGGAAGGATCTACTTCGGCGGCGATGCGACGCTTACAAACGGTGATGCGATGATCATGTTCGCCGCAGCTGAATGTGGAAACAAGGTGCCTGAGCTTTCGGGTATCTTCAAGTCCCCCTATAAGGATGTTAAGGACAGCGACAAGAATATAGGCTATTACGCCATCGCATATGCCCTGACAGGCTTCGGCGGTGACACTCTTGATAAGGATGACGATTTTACATATGGAGATATGATAGAGCTGGTTTACGGCTATCTTGCTGACTGACATAAATTCCCCTCCTATACAGATGCCCCCGATGTTCTTTTTAACATCGGGGGCATCTCTGGTTTTATCAGTCTTTTTTTAGGTAAAATGCTGTTACAGTGCGGTGTTCGCCTGATATCAGGTCGTTACCCTTGAGCACTATTCCGTCGTGGGACATCAGCTCGCCTGCGCTGACTTCATTGAGTGGGCAGGCAAATACGCTTTCGCCTGAACAGACGATGTGAAGCTCGTTTCCGATTATGTTCAGCGCTCCGTCTGTGCCGAGGCGTATCTCCTTGTAGGTGTCGGGATCACGCATTGACGCGTACTGTATGCGCTTGTAGTTGAGTGCCATGATGGATTCCAGCGGCATGCTGTCCTTGTGTTTTTTCTTTTTACCCAGTCCGAACATTGGTAGGCTCCTTTTAATATAATTGTGCCGCTCCCTGTAAAGGGAGCGGCTTTGGTATCAATCCTCGCCGAGCTTCAGCGCCTTGTTGATGTTTATCTTCTTTATGATGCCTCCGAGTATCGTAAATCCGCCCACAAGCATCACTGCTATGATGATGTACATCTTTATGTAGTCGCCGCCGTCGCCCTGTACGATGAATGGTGGTACCTGATTAGCTGCGTCGTACATCGTTCTGAACATGGGAACGAAAAGATCGCTCGCAACACCGCCAAGCACAAAGCCTGCTGCGATGGACGCTACGCTGACGAGCAGCTGCTCGTATCCCAGCGTTCCGATTATCTCCCTGAATGTCACACCCATCGCACGCAGCACACCGAATTGCAGCGTCCTGGAACGTATGGAGATTATCCAGTAGATAAGGAAGCCAATGACCGTCATGAGCATTATTACGACAAATCCCAGCGTAAGTGCGCCGTTCATGCCCTGAAGCTCAGGGTCAGTCTTTTCTTCGATAAGAAGCTGTGAGCTGTCGGTTATGTGCTGCAGCTTGATCTTCTTTTCGGCTATATCCTCGTAAAGCTGTTCGCTGGTCGCATCGTCCTTCAGGTTCAGCCATACCTGATACGGCTGGAACTCTGTCAGCTTTCTGATATGGTTATAGTTGCATATAAGGAAATCCTTGATCGCAGTTTCGTGTGTACGGGAGTTTATCTCTACCACTTCGGTGGGGTCAAGACCAGGCCAGTAATCCACGAATGCGATAACGGTAAGCTCTACAGAATCATTGCCGTTCCATTTGACTGTTATGGTGTCGCCAAGCTGCACGCCCTTTGCCTCCCATGAGCGGGATGCAAGAACTCCTGATTTGCACTCGACAAGTGCGTTGCAGTAGTTCCACCAATGCACGGGGAGAAGGTCGTTTCTGAACCATGCGGTCTTAGAGAATTTGCCGGGCTCTATGCACATTAAGGTGCTGTCCGCTTCGCTCTTTATATTTCCGAGCGCTGTTGACGCATCGGTCAGCAGTACCTTTGTGGCGCTTTCTACGCCGTCAAGCTGCTCGTAAAGAGAGAAGTCAGGCTCTACGTAGCTCGTATCGTCCTCGACCGATTCAAGGCGCCAGAACACATCAAGAACTACATCTGTTCCTGTAGAGTAGTATATCCTGTCGGATTTGCTGTTGTTTATTGCACGGGCGGTATTTGCAGAGAATATGCCAAGACCGAATGTGATACAAAGGAACAGCATCAGGAAGCGTTCTCTGCCGCCCTGTGAGCGTGCTACGGATGTTATCGCAACATACTGTGAAACGCTCCAGAAGCGCTTTCCTATATGGTATATCAGCTTCAGCAGGTAGGGATACAATCTTATGAACAGCAGACCGCCACCCATTATGAACATGGTGGAGAACACAAAGTACAATGGATTTATGCTTCCGTCAGACACGAATGTTCCGTCTGCAAACTGAGCTGCCAGCTTTCTTGCCGTAATGAAATACCACACCAGTGAGCCGCCCAGAAGAAGTATGTCTACACATATCTTCTCCCAAAGCGCCATTTTTACGACCTTTGCCTTGCTCTGTTTGTATTTTACGATGGAGAGCTTTGAAGCAGGGATTATTGGCAGCATCGTTGTCACAAAGAACACAGCTATAGCGATGAATGCATATATAAATGCGTCAAGACTTAGCTGAGCTGCGAGGCCTGTTCTGTTTACAAATTCAAGGAAGCCGTTGGAAACTCCGAGGAAGCTGCACAGGCAAAGTCCGATCAATGGTGCGAATATCAGCGTCGCAAGTCCCAGTACACCTGCTTCCATTGCATAGATAGCAAATATCTGTTTTGAGGATGCGCCACGGCTCTTGAATACTGCGATCTCGTTCTTCTCCTGCTCGACATTCAGCTGCGATACCATGAAAAGGTAGAACGCAAGCATTACTATCGTTGGTATCTGGAGTATCCATAGCATGGATTTCAGGTTTTCCGCACGTACAGCATATTCTGTAAGAATATCGTATATGCCCATATTGAATTTGTAGCCGTATGCAGGATAAAGCTCAAAATCCTCTGCGATCTTCTTGGTGATGCCTGTAAGTGCGTTCAGGTCCATCTCCTGATAGTCGAATGCATATCTTGATGTGATGTCGCTCAGCATGGTCACGCCTGTTGCGAGATAATCGTTCAGGAACGTGTCATAATCGAACATGAATGCTTTGAGGTATTCTTCCATAGTTTCCGACCAGTAGCTGTCGTTTTCGCTGGATTGTTCGAAAACACCCACGACTGTAACA
>JAGAKC010000322.1 GCA_017848155.1 Oscillospiraceae bacterium
CTGTACCTGCAGGAACAAGCTTACCAATGATAACGTTTCCTTTAAGTCCAACAAGCGGGTCAATCTTGCCTTTGATAGCAGCTTCCGTGAGAACTCTTGTTGTTTCCTGGAAGGAAGCAGCGGACATGAAGCTGTCGGTTGCAAGAGAAGCCTTTGTGATACCAAGGAGCACAGGCTCGCTTTCAGGCATGGTGAGCATCTCACCTGCATCTATGCGCTTCTGTATCTCGTCGCATATCTCAACGAACTCATTCTTGCCAACGATAGAACCGGGAAGCAGGAAGCTGTCACCGGGCTCTGTAATGCGTATCTTTCTCATCATCTGACGAACGATGACCTCGATATGCTTATCGTTGATATCAACACCCTGCAGACGGTATACCTTCTGTACCTCTGCGATGATGTAATTCTGTACAGCCTGCTCGCCCTTTACAAGAAGAACGTCGTGAGGATTTACAGAACCCTCAGTCAGTGCGTCACCTGCAACGACTGTATCGCCATCGTACACCTTGGGACGGTAGCCGAAGGGAACTGCATAAGCTTCCTCTGTACCATCATCGGATGTGATTATTGCATGTCTTGTTTTCTTGATCTCCTCAAAGCGTACCTTACCGGAGATCTTTGTGATTATAGCCGCATTCTTGGGACGACGGCTCTCGAACAGCTCCTCTACACGGGGCAGACCCTGTGTGATATCTTCTGCGGAAGCGATACCACCTGTATGGAACGTTCTCATTGTAAGCTGTGTACCGGGCTCACCGATGGACTGTGCGGCAATGATACCAACAGCCTCACCGATATTGATGAGCTGACCGTTTGCAAGAGATGCACCGTAGCAGCGTGCGCAGACGCCGTTTCTGAGTCCGCACGTCAGAACAGAACGAACCTTGATCTTCTCAACGCCCGAATTTACGATCTTAGCCGCATCAGCATCGTTAAGGAGCTTATCTCTGGATATAACGATGTTTCCGTCTGCATCCTTGAAATCCTCCGAAAGGAAACGACCTGCAAGACGCTCTGCGAGCTTTTCTACAAGCTCATTGCCCTCACGGATCTCGTATACCTCGATGCCGTTTGTGGTACCGCAGTCCTCTTCACGGATGATAACTTCCTGGGATACATCAACAAGACGTCTTGTAAGGTAACCCGAGTCAGCTGTACGAAGCGCCGTATCTGCCAGACCCTTACGTGCACCACGAGAGGAGATGAAGTACTCCAGTACGTTAAGACCCTCACGGTAGTTAGCCTTGATAGGCATCTCGATGGTAGCACCTGATGTATTGGCGATAAGTCCACGCATACCTGCCAGCTGTCTGATCTGGTTGATCGAACCACGGGCACCGGAGTCCGCCATCATGAAGATGTTGTTGTATTGATCGAGGTTGTCGGTCAGTGCTCTACCAACATCGTCCGTAGCCTTGTTCCATATGCTGATAAATGCGGACTTTCTCTCATTGTTGGAGATAAAGCCACGTGCAAACTGCTTATTGATCTTCTCGATCTTCGCCTCAGCCTCAGCCATTATATCTGCCTTCTGCGGAGGGATCTCTGCGTCACATACGGCAACAGTGATACCTGCACGTGTGGAGTACTTGTAGCCGAGAGCCTTTACCTTGTCCAGTACCTGAGCAGTTGTAGCTGTTCCGTGTACCTTAAGGCACTTGTCAATGATCTGACCGAGCTGCTTCTTGCCTACCTTGAAGCCTACCTCGAAGTCGAGCTGATGCTCGGGATCTGTTCTGTCAACATATCCGAGGTCCTGAGGAATATGCTCGTTGAAGATGACACGACCGATAGTCGTATCAACAAGTCTGGATATTCTTGTATCGCCAAGATCCTTTGTAACACGGATCTTTATCTTTGCATGGATGGAGATAACTCCGTCCTGGTAAGCCATGAGCGCTTCATTTGCGTCACGGAATACCTTGCCCTCGCCCTTCTCGCCATCCTTTTCAATGGTAAGGTAGTAAGAACCAAGTACCATATCCTGTGTAGGAACTGCAACAGGACGTCCGTCAGACGGCTTGAGCAGGTTCTTTGCAGCGAGCATAAGGTTTCTTGCCTCGTCCTGAGCCTCTGCGGACAGGGGGAGGTGCACCGCCATCTGGTCGCCGTCGAAGTCAGCGTTGAACGCTGTACAGCACAGGGGGTGGAGCTTGATAGCACGACCCTCTACAAGAACGGGTGAGAATGCCTGGATACCAAGTCTGTGAAGCGTAGGAGCACGGTTCAGCAGTACAGGGTGATCCTTGATAACTCTTTCGAGGGAGTCCCATACCTTGTCGTCTGCACGCTCTACCATCTTCTTTGCCTGCTTGATGTTTGCAGCGGAATTGTTGATGACAAGATCGTTCAGCACGAACGGCTTGAACAGCTCCAGCGCCATCTCCTTAGGCAGACCGCACTGATCCATTCTGAGGTCAGGACCTACGACGATAACGGAACGTCCGGAGTAGTCAACACGCTTACCGAGCAGGTTCTGACGGAAACGACCCTGCTTACCCTTAAGCATATCGGAAAGGGACTTCAGAGGTCTGTTGTTGGAGCCTGTGTAAGCTCTGCCGTGTCTGCCATTGTCGATAAGTGCGTCAACAGCCTCCTGCAGCATACGCTTCTCATTTCTTATGATAAGCTCGGGAGAGCGCATCTGAATGAGCTTTGCCAGACGGTTGTTTCTGTTTATAACTCTGCGGTACAGATCGTTAAGGTCGGATGTGGCATATCTGCCGCCGTCCAGCTGTACCATAGGTCTGATATCGGGGGGAATTACGGGAACAGCGTCAAGTATCATCCACTCGGGACGGTTGCCTGAAAGCCTGAAAGCCTCGATAACATCAAGACGCTTGAGCAGCTTTACACGCTTCTGACCCTGCTGTGTAGCCATCAGCTCTTCCTTAAGCTCTGCTGCGAGCTTTTCAAGGTCTATCTCCTTAAGAAGCTCCTTTATAGCCTCTGCACCCATAGCGGCCTTGAAATCATTGCCGTACTTTGTGCGGAAGCCTGCATATTCCTTTTCGTCAAGCAGCTGATTCTTGGACAGCTCCTTTGTTTCGCCCGGATCGATAACGATGTACTTTGTAAAGTAAAGTACCTCCTCCAGCCTCTTGGGGGAGATGTCCAGCACCTGACCGATCCTGGACGGAGTGCCCTTGAAGTACCAGATATGAGAAACAGGAGCTGCAAGCTCGATATGACCCATACGTTCACGTCTTACCTTGCTGCGTGTTACCTCAACGCCGCACTTCTCGCATATCTTTCCCTTATAGCGGATGCGCTTGTACTTACCACAGTTACATTCCCAGTCCTTCTGCGGACCAAAGATCTTTTCGCAGTACAGACCCTCTTTTTCGGGCTTCTGTGTACGGTAGTTTATTGTTTCGGGGCGAAGTACTTCGCCGTATGACCACTCTCTTATCTGGTCGGGAGAGGCAAGTCCGATCTTCATTGACTCAAATACGTTAAAACTCAATTTAATACCTCATCTCTCTTCAGGCGCCTCACGCCATTGCGCAATGCGTCTGTATAATCACCGAATGTATATTGATAGTTCAACGGATGCACCTCATACGACAGTCACTGCCGTATGAGGTATGATCCCAAAATTACTCGTCTTCGTCGAAGTCGCCGGCCTCTTCAAAGAATGCGCTGTCATCGTCATCATCAGCAATAACATCATCCTCATCGCTCTCGGCAACGATCTCCTCGCCATCCTGATCAACGATTCCGAAGCCCTCAAGCTCACTCTCATTGGTCTGGTAGTCCATCTCGAAGGTATCGGACGGAGCGTAACCGCCCTCGTACTCATCCTCGAGATCCTGCTTGAGATCGATCTCCTCGTTGTTTTCATCAAGGATCCTGATATCAAGGCCAAGGCCCTGAAGCTCGCTGATCATAACCTTGAAGGACTCGGGAACACCGGGCTTCGGAACGGGCTCGCCCTTAACGATAGCCTCGTATGTCTTCTGACGTCCCATAAGGTCGTCGGACTTGACAGTAAGGATCTCCTGCAGCGTATAAGCAGCGCCGTAAGCCTCCAGTGCCCAAACCTCCATCTCACCGAAACGCTGACCGCCGAACTGAGCCTTACCGCCCAGAGGCTGCTGTGTAACGAGGGAGTAGGGACCTGTGGAACGTGCGTGGATCTTATCGTCTACCAGGTGATGCAGCTTAAGGTAATACATATAGCCGACAGTTACAGGAGAATCGAACTTCTCACCTGTTCTGCCGTCTGTAAGCAGCGTCTTACAATCAGAGGTAAGGGGCAGCTTTGTAAAGTCAAGACCTGCGGAATCCTCACCGATAAGCTCGCTGCGCTTTTCACGGGCGATGTCGTAAAGCTCACGGATATCCTGCTCGTGAGCGCCGTCGAATACAGGCGTGGATATCTTCCAGCCAAGCGCTCTGGAGATATATCCAAGGTGGACCTCGAGTACCTGACCGATGTTCATACGTGAAGGTACGCCGAGGGGGTTAAGAACGATATCGAGAGGAGTACCGTCGGGCAGGAAGGGCATATCCTCCTGCTTAAGGATACGGGAAACGACACCCTTGTTACCGTGACGACCCGCCATCTTATCGCCGACAGATATCTTACGCTTCTGTGCGATATAGCAGCGTACTACTTCGTTTACGCCGGGAGCAAGCTCGTCGCAGTTCTCACGGTTGAACACCTTGACGTCAACAACGATACCGCTTTCGCCGTGTGCGACCCTAAGGGAGTTGTCACGGACCTCACGTGCCTTCTCGCCGAAGATAGCACGGAGCAGTCTTTCCTCTGCCGTGAGATCTGTTTCGCCCTTGGGAGATACCTTTCCGACAAGGATATCGCCGGAGTGTACCTCTGCACCGATGCGGATGATACCACGCTCGTCAAGGTCCTTGAGTGCATCATCGGAAAGGTTCGGGATGTCACGTGTGATCTCCTCCGGACCAAGCTTTGTTTCACGGCACTCAAGCTCATATTCTTCTATATGGATAGATGTGTAGACATCATTGTACACCAGCTTCTCGTTGATAAGAACGGCGTCCTCGTAGTTGTAGCCTTCCCATGTCATGAAGCCGATAAGGGCATTCTTACCAAGAGCGATCTCACCGTTCTTTGTAGCGGGACCGTCAGCGATAACATCGCCTGCGGATACCTTCTCGCCGAGAGATACGATAGGACGCTGGTTTACGCAGTTGCCCTGGTTGGAGCGCTTGAACTTGATAAGTCTGTATGCATGCTCAACACCGAGGTCGTTTGTGATAACGATCTTGTCAGCGTCTACCTCTGTAACTACACCGTCTTCCTTAGCGCAGATAACTACGCCCGAGTCAACGGCAGCCTTATATTCCATACCTGTACCGACGATGGGGTTATCGGTAACCATCAGCGGCACTGCCTGACGCTGCATGTTCGCACCCATCAGA
>JAGAKC010000323.1 GCA_017848155.1 Oscillospiraceae bacterium
GGATAGACGCATCCTGCATCGGTGTGCATTCCGACGGCAGCGACGACCATTACATGGTGCGCGGCTACTTCAAGTCGCATCTTTTCGGCAATGCGGACGAGGCGGTGGAAACTGACCTGGAGCTGCTTAAGAGTCTTCTCACCGAGGCGATGATGGACAGCTTTGCCGTGTGCGGACTGATGGACCTTGAAAACAACAGCGTAACGATGCTTAAGGATGTGTTCAACATCAGCAAGGTGCTTGGAAACAGCTCCACCTATGACCAGTGGAGGGATACCGTTTCGGGACTTGTTGCCCGTGAGGACGTGGACAGCTATGACGAGGCGTTTACCAGAAAGGCGCTGCTGCATTACTTTTCCGTTACGAGCGACGAGCGTCAGGAGGAGCTGCGCTTTCTCGACCCCCAAAAAAGGGAATACCGCTGGATGCGTGTGCGTGTGGTGAGATTCAGGGATTCCTTTGCGTCAAAATACAGGGAGATGTTCGTATTCCGTGACATAAACGAGCATCGCCATACCGAATTCAAGGAAGCGCTCAGGATAAAGCTGATAGACGGACTTACTCTGCCGTATCAGGACATCGACCTTATAAATCTCCAGACAGGCCGCACCTATTCATCGCAGGTGGGCGACGGCACATATGCGGAGGATTTTGACCTGTGCGGCTACTCTGACGATGAGCTGACCCAGTACATCCTCATGTGCGACCTCACCATCGAGGAGCGCAATATGATGCTTGACAAGTTCCTTGTGCGCAATATGGTGAAACATTTCAAGTCGGGCGAAAAGACCATCGAGGCAGAGGTTCGACACAAAAACAGGATAACAGGCGTGTTCGAGTGGGTGCGTGTGCAGGGCTTCCTGTCCTCTGTTGACGCTGACGGCGAGCCGCTGATGGCGATACTGACGATACAGGCGATAAATGCCGAAAAGGAAAAGCAGCTTCGTGACAAAAAGACGCTGGAGTTTGCGCTTCGTGCGGAGAGCCAGTACAAGCAGGCGATACTTTCCGACACCATCGCCGTGTATACCTACAACGTTACGACAGATACTATATATGACGAGGTCATCGAGCAGCCGGGTATAAAGCCGCTGCTGCCGCTGATGGGACTTAGCTGTCCCTGCTCCTATGACGAGTACATCAGGCGCAAGGCGGAGCTGCTTACGACAAAAGAGGAGGCGGAGAGCTTCCGCAGCAACTTCAATACCGATGCGCTGAAAAAGATGTACCACAACGGACGCCTGTCCTTTGATACCGAGTACGAGTTCATGGTGGCAGGCAGAAAGGGAGTTTTCCGTGAGGCGGTCATCCTCACAAAGGACTTACAGACCGACGATATCTGGGGACTTACCTACGTAAAGAACGTCACCAACGAAAACGAGAAGAACAAGCGTATCGAGCAGACGCTGCGTGATGCGTTCTATCAGTCCCAGAGGGCGAACAGCGCAAAGACCCTCTTCATGTCCCAGATGAGCCATGACATCCGTACACCGCTGAATTCCATACTCGGTATGGCGGCGATAGCGCAGGAGCATGTAAACGAGCCTGAGCGTGTGATGGACTGCATGAATAAGATAGAATACTCGGGCAGACACCTGCTGGAGCTTATCAACAATGTGCTGGACCTCAGTGCGATAGAGAGCGGCAGGACATCGCTTGCGGCGGACGATTTCGACCTTGTATCGTTCCTGGAGGACACGGTGAAGATGGTAAAGCCGCTTGCTGACAAAAAGGAACAGCTGTTTGACGTGGACATACGACCCATGCACAGCGCTGTAAACGGCGACCATCTGAAGCTTAAGCAGCTGCTTACGAACGTTATCGGAAATGCGGTGAAGTACACTCCCGAGGGCGGCAAGATACGCTTCACGGCGGAGGAGCTGGAGCCTGACCGCCACGACCTCAGCAGCTACCTGTTCACCGTGGAGGACACGGGAATCGGCATGTCAAAGGAGCTGCTTTCAAAGGTGTTCGATCCGTTCGTGCGTGCGGACGACCGCCGTGTGACAAAGGTAGAGGGCACAGGCCT
Source organism: Oscillospiraceae bacterium (assembly GCA_017848155.1). GTDB lineage: Bacteria > Bacillota > Clostridia > Oscillospirales > Ruminococcaceae > CAG-115. The sequence goes on from JAGAKC010000323.1 coordinate 2,030, forward strand.
CGGAATGGCGATAGCCATGAACCTTGCACGAATGATGAACGGCAATATAACGGTAATGAGCGAGTTGGGCAAGGGCTCCACATTTGAGATAACGGTGCGCCTTAAGCGTGGTGAGGAGCACAACACCGAGCGCATCGGCGAGATATCCCTTGAGGAGCCGAAAAAGGTGCGCATGTCGGATTACGATTTCGGCGGACGCCGTGTGCTGCTTGCGGAGGACCTGGAGTTCAATGCGGAGATAGCGACGGAATTTCTGTCCGAAGCGAATATCGTCACCGAGGTGGCAGGAAACGGCGCAGAAGCTGTAAAGATGTTCGTGGAGTCGCCCGAGGGCTACTACAGCCTGATATTCATGGATATACAGATGCCCGAGCTTGACGGCTACGGTGCGGCGAGGAAGATACGCTCGCTGATGCGGCGGGACGCACAGTCCGTACCCATAGTTGCGATGACCGCAAACGCATTTGTGGAGGACATCAAAAAGGCAAAGGAAGCAGGAATGAACGGGCATATCGCAAAGCCGCTGGAGATAGCAAGGCTCGTAAAGGAGCTTAAAAGGTGGTTCGGCGACA
>JAGAKC010000324.1 GCA_017848155.1 Oscillospiraceae bacterium
AACACGATAACTTCAATTCCTGCAATGAAGAATGAGGAAATGATTACTACCCCTTACTAAAGACAGCTTTATCCAGCGGCGGCAGTTATCGAGATAGAACATCTCATGCCAGCCCGTAGCCTTATCACAGGTGGAAAGTCCGTGCGGACCCTCGTCATACATATGAAGCTCCACGGGCACCTTGTTGGAGATGCATGCCTTTGCCATGACAAGAGAGTTATGCGCAGGCACGCAGTCGTCGTTTGCCGTTGTCCAGATAAATACAGGAGGAGTTTTGGGAGTAACACGGTTCTCAAGAGAGAGCCTTGAAAGGTCGGAGCGGTTTGCTTCCTCGCCGAGAAGCACCTTGAAGCTGCCCTCGTGGGGAGCGGTAACTCCGCTGATAACAGGGTAGCAGAGAATAGCGGCATTGGGGCGAAGGTCATTAGGCTCGCATCCAATAGCCTTTGTTATCTGTGCATCGCTCCACATGGTCGCAAGACAGCCTGCAAGATGACCGCCTGCGGAACAGCCGAGAACAGCCAGCTTGTCCCTGTCAACACCGAACTCCTCAGAGCGCATGCGTATCTTGTAGAAGGTATATGCCGCATCCACAAGTGAAGCAGGGAAACGGGCATTACAGGTGTAGTTCACCACAAACGCATTATAGCCCTCAGCAAGGTACTGCAATGCGATAGGCTCGCCCTCACGGTCGGAGCAGAATTCATATCCGCCGCCGGGGAAGATAATGATACCGGGGCGCTTCTCGCAGAAGGGCAGACCCGAGATATTATCAAGCATATAAGCCTTTACAAATGCTGTTTTTTCCTGATTGATGTAAAATGTTTTGATAGTCATGATCGTTCCTCCGCAGATGGATATAATTATACATATACATTTTAACATTTTTTATAAAATAAATCAAGTACAAATATTATATAAATATGCAAAAAAGAGGGTGTTTTACCCTCTTTTTTGCAATTATTTACTTTCAGAGTCGTCATGCTTTCTCATAAGCTTCTGACCGAAGCGCTTTCCTGTCTTCTTGATATTTGACGGAAGGCTGCGGAATTTCTGCACGGCATTTGTCATACCGCTCATCATCAGGAAGAAATCCTCTGCGATAAAGCCCTCCTTACGGTGAGAGTTGCCACTCTTCACATCATCTATGACCACCATATAACGCTCGAACGCTCGTTTTACGGATGTTTCCCACGAGATATACACCTCATCCATGGCATGCTGACCTATGTCGTGTATCTCATCAAGGTGCGCCGCCGCAAACTCAAGCTCCGCCGCTATCGCTTCGGAATTATCCTGCGTAAGAATACCTGTACGTCCGTGAGTTATACCCTCAGCTGCACAGCTTCCCTCGATAAGCAATGAGCCTACGCCGCACGCAGCCGCCTCACGCACCACGATACCATTGGTGTCATACAGTGACGGGAACAGGAAGAGATCCCCCGCAGTATAGAACACACGCAGATCCTCACGGTCATATACAGCACCTGCGAAGACCACACTGTCACGTATATTAAGTTCATCCACATACGCCTCTATCTCCTCACGGTCAAGACCGTCACCGACGAACAGCATATGATACTTTATTCCCTTTTCGGACAGCATCTTAAGCGCATCCAGTATCAGACGGATACCCTTGTACCACAGAAGTCGTCCCACGAACAGGAACACAGGCGCTCCATCATCAAAGCCATACTGTGCACGCAGCTCCTCCACATATTCCTTATCTGCCCTGCCGCACGGAAAATCAACACCGTTTTCCATAACGATATAGTCGCCCTCGTAGCCAAGACTGCGCAGATTTTCACCAGCGCCCTTGCTTACCGTCCACACCTCGTCACAGGCGGAGATGTTTCCTACTACCAGCTTGATGGCCGTATCGGAGATGAGCTTAGTGGGCAGCGCACGCCTTATATCTATATCGAACTTAGTGTGATATGTAAGGATTATGGGAAGTCCTGTCTTTTCCCTCAGCACTCTCGCCATAACTGTCGAAGCAAACGGACAGTGACTGTGTATCACATCGAAGCCTGCATGTCCCAGCATATCCAGCTTGCTGCTGCTGAACGGATATCCTGCACGGTATCCGCACAGCTTCTCTGTGATGGGCATGCTCTTGTATCGCACAACAGGAAAAGGATAGTTATCCTCCTCAGCATCGGGATTTGACGGCGTCACGACAGTAGCCGCACCCAGTCCGTTCGATATAACATTCGCATAGTTTATAACTGCGTTTGCAACTCCGTCGATAAGCGGCGGAAACGAATCGTTCATAAGACAGACGTTTATCTTGTCATCCAGCATATTCTGCTCCTTTCACAAAGGGTCTGATATATTAAACAGGTATCCTATCGTTTTCTGTCTGATTAGGATTATTATACAACAAACCTACTCATAAATCAAGGCTGTTTTTGTTTTTTTATTTCGCATATTAACGACCATCTGTAACGTGATGTCGCTTTAAGTGACACTATTCCCTAAAAGCTCCCACAAACATGCCTCGGCCACGGTGGCATAGCGACATTTTTTTCACGAATCACGTGATAAAATATAGCCAAAACAAAGGGGGAATTGCAAAATGGTAAAGCTGTATAACGACGGAAAACGTATAACGGCAGCTCTTTCGGGCGATATAGACCACCACACGGCAAGGCTGATGCGTGCAGAGCTTGACGACGTTATCTCACATTCGCATCCCGAAATGCTAATAATCGATCTTGAGAATGTGGGATTCATGGACAGCTCGGGGATAGGTCTTATACTCGGAAGGCTGAAAGCCATGCGCGAGAACGGCGGAGATATCATAATAAAAAACGCCCGCCCGAATATAGCCGCAGTAATAAGGATATCGGGACTTTCAAATCTGATCGCAGAGGGAGTGAGAACATGAAAAAAGAAATACTGAACGAAGCAAGGATACAATTTCCGTCCTGCTCCGCCAATGAGAGCTTTGCACGTGCCGCCGCAGCAGCGTTTGCAGCTCAGGCAGACCCGACGGTGCAGGAGATAAGCGAGATCAAGACAGCTGTATCGGAGGCTGTAACCAATGCGATCGTACACGGCTATCGTGACAGGATGGGAACAGTGGAGCTGCACCTGCGGCGTTACGCAGATAACACCATATACATAGCTGTAAAGGACAAGGGCAGCGGCATAGAGAACATCGAGCAGGCAATGACGCCGCTGTTCACCACGGCTGCCGACGAGGAGCGCTCGGGACTCGGTTTCTCGGTGATGGAGAGCTTCATGGACAAGCTGCGTGTAAAAAGCGCAGCAGGAAAGGGCACCACCGTCACAATGGAAAAGAAGCTGAACCGACGGGAGAAATGATGGACCGTGACGAATATATCGAAAGCAATCTTCCGCTGGTACACTCGCTTGCAAACCGCTTCCGTGGCAGAGGAATAGAATATGAGGAGCTTTTTGCGGCAGGCAGCATGGGACTTGTAAAGGCATATGACAACTTTGATTTTTCACGTGGATTGTGCTTTTCGACCTATGCAGTTCCCGTGGTACTCGGGGAGATAAAACGACTTTTCCGTGACGGCGGCACTGTAAAGATAAGCCGCAGTCTGAAAGAGCTGTCGCTGAAAGCCGCACGTGAGCGTGACAAATTGCTGGCAGAAGGCAGGGAGCCTCGTATATCGGATATCGCCGAAAGCCTTGGGGTGACAGCTGAAGCCGCTGCCGAAGCGATAACCGCCGCCATACCGCCCCTATCTCTTTCTCCGTCAGACGACGATGACAAAGCGACAGATATACCGACGCCCTCTGGCGAGGAAAAGCTTATCGACAGGCTTGCCCTGCGCCAGTGCCTTGCCGAGCTTTCCGATGATGACCGCAGGCTGATACTGCTGAGATATGAAAAAGAGCTTACCCAGTGTCAGACAGCCGCTATACTCGGAATGACCCAGGTACAGGTATCACGCAGAGAGCGAAAGATACTCGCCCTTATGAAGGAAAAAATGATATAGCTATGCTGTATTCCGTAAAAAAATGAAAAAGTGTATTGCAAATCCCCCATGAATGTGTTAGAATATTAACGACAAAAAAATACATATTCAGGAGGCAACTATTATGAAATACGCAGTTCTTCTCTGCGACGGTATGGCAGATACACCGCGCGAGGATCTCGGCGGCACGACCCCCATGGGCAAGGCAGTAAAGCCTAACATGGACAGGATAGCAAAGGTATCCGAGATCGGCATGGTAAAAACAGTAGGCGAAGGTCTGAAGCCGGGCAGCGATGTGGCTAACCTGTCTGTACTCGGCTATGACCCTGCTGTATACTATACAGGCCGTTCTCCGCTGGAGGCAGGCTCCATCGGCATTGATATGAAGCCAACGGACGTGTCCTTCCGCTGCAATCTTGTTACAGTATCCGATGAAGATGATTACACCAGAAAGACGATGGTGGATTACTGCGCCGACGATATCTCAACTGCCGAAGCGGCAGAGCTGATAAAATACGTTGAGGAGAATTTCGGCAACGACGAATTTAAGTTCTACAGCGGCGTAAGCTACCGTCACTGCCTTATCTGGAACAACGGCACACTGGACGTGGGCAATATGACACCTCCCCACGACATCACAGGCAGAGTAGTAACAGAGTATCTCAGCACCTCTCCCAATGCAGAAAAGCTGCTGGATCTCATGAAGCGCAGCTATGACCTGCTTAAGGACCACCCCGTAAACAAGGCAAGGATCGCACGTGGCAAGCGTCCTGCAAACAGCATCTGGCTGTGGGGCGAGGGCAAGCGTGCCGAGCTCACACCTTTCAAGGAAAAATACGGCGTCAGCGGCGCAATGATATCCGCTGTTGACCTGCTTAAGGGCATAGGTAAATTTGCAGACATGGACGTTATCGAGGTGGAAGGCGCAACAGGCTACATCGACACCAACTTCAAGGGCAAGGCAGAGGCTGCCATCAGGGCGCTTAAAGACGGTGCGGACTTTGTGTATGTTCATATGGAAGCTCCCGACGAGTGCGGTCACCGTGCAGAGGTAGAAAACAAGGTAAAGGCTATCGAGATCATTGACGAGCAGGTGCTTGGCCCAATGCTTGAAGCATTCAGGGACGAGGATATCCGTATCCTCATCTGCCCCGATCACCCAACACCTCTTGACCTAAAGACACACACCGCCGACCCTGTACCGTATCTGATATACGACAGCACGAAGGAAGTCAGCGGCGCAGAAAAGTTCGACGAAGCACACGCAAAGGAAACAGGCATTTTCAGACCCGTGGGACACGATCTCATAAACGTTTTCTTACAGAAGTAACAGCAGAGCCGCTCTGTCAAAGAGCGGCTTAGCTTGTCGAAAAGATTTGTTTTTGCCTGCGAAGCAGGCTTTTTAAAAATAACTTCTATCCGCACAACTGTACTGGAAACGGCTGCGCCTTATTCCTTACGCATGCAGGGCGGATGCTTCGGCTGCGACATGGATGTCGCAAAGTCGAAGCCAAAAGGCGGCATGGATGCCGCCAATATAGCTTCGACGAGGGAAACTTGTCCCAACGGGACTTTTTCGGCGGTCTCAGCCGCTCTGTCAAAGAGCGGCTTTCGCATACATAAAGGAGAAAAAAATGGACCATATCAGACCGGCCAAGGTGACAGACGCTTCACGTATAGCTGAAATGATCGTCACCAACTATCGTGTGAATTTCTATCCTTTCTTTAAAAACGACCCTTTCTATTTCGGTGAGCTGAACGTCGTGGATGTGGCGGCTGAATACTCGAAAAACTCTGCCGCCTTGCGCAGCACCCTCGTATATGACGACGGTGTTGTGAGGGGAATGATACGTATATCGGGCTGCGAGATAGAAAAGCTCTACGTTGAACCGCAGTTTCAGGGTCAGGGTATCGGCGCAAAGCTGCTTCAGTATGCGGTGGACGAGCTTCACGCATCCGAGCTTTGGGCACTCGAATACAACAGCCGTGCGATCTCGTTCTATCAAAGGCACGGATTCGGTCTGACGGGCGAGAAAAAGACAGAGGATGAATGGGTACCGCTGGTAAAAATGAAGCTGTCAACACAGTCATGAGCATTTTGTAACAAAAATGACCTGAGAGGTGTATATCACTTCTCAGGTCATTTTCATATTATTCTATTTACTTCTTCAGAAGTCCCTTGAGTCTTTCCATAGCCTCCGCTGTAGCCTCGTGAGTGCCGAATGCGGTAAGTCTGAACCAGCCGTCGCCGTTCTTACCGAAGCCTGCGCCGGGAGTACCTACTACCTGTATCTCGTTCAGCAGGTAGTCAAAGAAATCCCAGCTGCCCATGCCGTCGGGGCACTTGAGCCAGATGTAGGGGGAGTTTATACCGCCTGTGTAGCTTATCCCGAGCTCGTCACAGGTAGCTGCGATCATACGTGCGTTCTCCTGATAATAAGCGATAGTAGCCTTTGTCTGCTTCTGACCCTCGGGAGTGAAAACAGCCTCAGCGCCACGCTGTACGGGATAGGAAACACCGTTGAACTTGCTTCCCTGACGTCTGTTCCAGAGATCAGCGATCTTTACATCCTCGCCCTTGCTGTTCTTCTGGATAAGGTCCTCGGGAACTACAGTGTAGCCGCAGCGGGTTCCGGTAAAGCCTGCGGTCTTGGACAGAGAGCATATCTCGATAGCGCACTTTCTTGCACCCTCGATCTGATAGATGCTTCTGGGAAGCTCAGCGTCTGTGATAAATGCCTCATAAGCTGCGTCAAAGATGATGACAGCTTCATTGGACAGCGCATAATCCACCCACTCCTTAAGCTGTGCCTTTGTGTATACGGAGCCTGTGGGATTGTTTGGAGAGCAAAGGTAGATAAGGTCAGCCTTGATATCCTTGGGAGGCATAGCCGCAAAACCGTTCTCCTCATTGGAATCAGCGTAAACAACAGAGTTTCCGCTCATAACGTTGGAATCAACATATACGGGATAAGCAGGGTCAGTTACCAGAACCACATTGCCCTCACCGAAGATGTCGATAATATTGCCGCAGTCGCTCTTTGCGCCGTCGGAAATGTGTATCTCACCTGCGGGCACATCAGCGCCGAAGCTCTTGTAGTAGTTGGATACAGCCTCACGCAGGAAGTCATAGCCTGCGCCGCTGTCCTCATAGCCACGGAAGGTCTCCTTCACGCCCATCTCACGGCATGCCTTCTCCATAGCCTCAACGACCACGGGAGCGAGCGGCTGTGTAACGTCGCCGATACCCATTCTGATAAGCTTTGCATCGGGATGAGCCTCTGTGTATGCTCTTATCCTCTTAGCGATGTCGATAAACAGATAGTTCTTCTTCAGATTGAAGAAGTTTTCATTAAGCTTTGCCATTTTGTCAGTTCCTTTCTTGAAATAAAAAATACACTTTTATTTTATTATAATTTTGAGATTTTGTCAATGGGTTTTAGTCAATCTTAACCTCATCTCCCAAACAGAAAAAACTCCTTTTTAATGAATATCTGTGATATACTTATACAGGCAGATACTATTATCAAAACAAAATCTGATCAAAATCAATCAATAAACAGAAAATGCCTACAAGTGATTGCGTCAAAAACGCAGCCGTTATTTTTATTCAGAAAATAAGGTTTTTTCTTACGGAAAGATTATTTTTACACTGCACGACAATAATATCCCTGAAAACAATATATCAAGAGGATGCAAGCACTCCATTGTTTGATAAAAACGCAAAGTTTTCAACTACTTTTTTGTAGATTGTTACAAAAAGAACAAAACCAAGGATTTTTTGCTGTTTACCACTTTTATTTTTTGTTAGGTTATGATATAATATTAAAGTGCGAGTTTATATAACTTGCAGCATACGCTATAACTTACCCGCGGCTGAGAGCTGCGTATCATATATTATTTACAGTCCCGACAACTTGGGGACGAGGGGAAGTGTTTATTTGGAAAAGTACGTTATCAGGGGCGGAAAGACCCTAAACGGTGAGGTCGTTATCAGCGGCGCAAAAAATGCGGTGGTTGCGATCCTTCCTGCGGCTATCCTTTCCGACGAGCCCTGCATAATCGAAAATATACCCAACATCAGTGATGTTACCATAATCCTTCAGATACTTGACGAAAT
>JAGAKC010000325.1 GCA_017848155.1 Oscillospiraceae bacterium
CATCGGACCGAAGGTGACTCACCCGATGTATTTGGAGGGCTCGATAGGCAGAGCGAAGGCTCACCTGTTTGAAACCTCAAAGAAGCTGACCGAAAAGTATAAGGACAGCGGAATTAAAGCGTACATCTCCGTCAACAAGGCGCTGGTGACCCAGTCCAGTGCGGCTATACCGATAGTGCCGCTGTACATCACACTGCTTTACAAGGTGATGAAGGCAAAGGGCAACCACGAGGGCTGTATAGAGCAGATGTACCGCCTGTTTGCCGAGAAGCTTTACAACGGCGCAGCTGTTGTTGACGAAGAGGGCAGGATACGTCTTGATGACTGGGAGCTGCTTCCTGAGATACAGGACGAGATATCAAAGGTGTGGGATGATCTTACCGACGATGACCTGAAAGCACTTGCGGACATCGACGGCTACTGGGAGGATTTCTACGCACTGTTTGGTTTCGGAATAGACGGAGTAGATTACGACGCAGACGTGGAGGTCTGATGTCGGTATGTATTCTCTCCGTTTCCGATCGGGAGAACAGATGTTTATAATCAAAAGAAAAAAGAAAGAGCAGACGGATGAGCTGCACCATGAGTACGGCGTCATCCGAAACTGCATGTATATCCTCCGTGCATACAGGAGGTATCGTCCGTCGATGATATTCTACCTTGTGCTGGGAGGAATAACAGGCGCTTCCATGTCCTATATCTGGACGATAATAGGAAAGCTCGTTATCGACATGATAGGTGCGCAGTCCGCAAAGGGTCAGCAGGACATCATGCCGCTGCTGTACCTTATCATCGCAACGACGGTGGTGGAGTTCGTCATGATGTGGCTGAACACTGTCGTTACGAAGAATCTTGACCTCGGCTTTACGTTCACAAGGCTTAAGCTGACGAAGGAGCGCATCGCAAGGTCGATGAGGATGGAGTATGAGCAGCTTGAAACGCCTGACATGCTCGACCGCCTGCAGAAGGCGAAGCGTGCGACGGGTCACATGTACGGCGGCGTTGAGGGACTGATGCGTGACATGTGGCAGTTCATGATACAGTTCACTGCGGTCATCACTGCGGTGGGTATCATCTCAACGCTGAATATCTGGCTGGTGGTGATAATACTTGTTCTGTCGCTGATACAGTTCGAGTATTTCGACTATATCCGCCTTAAGGACAAGGAGGTCATGTGGGACGCAATGGCAGGTACCTGGCGCAGGCTTGAGTACATGCAGACCGTTTCCACCGACTTCACCTATGCAAAGGATATACGGCTTTACGGCATGAAGGACTGGCTCAACGACAAGCACCGTGAGGTGAATGCGGAGGAGCTTTCACGCTGGGTACAGAGCCGTACCTACTGGCAGTACAACAGCCTGTTTTCGTCTGGCATATCGCTGGTGAGGAACGTTATCATCTATGGCTGGATGATATATGATATGCTGTTCGGCGGCATGAGCATAGGCGATTTCACGCTGTACGTGGGAAGCGCTGTGACCATGTCGGGCAGCATCAATGCATTCCTGCAGTCTGTCGGCGGCATGCGTGAGCGCAGCAGCCGTATGGATGATTTCCGCACCTTTATGGACATAAAGTTCGGTGACGAGGGCAGAAAGACCGTACCTGTGCCGAAGGCTGACAGCTACACATTCGAGTTCAGAAACGTGTCCTTCAGATATCAGGGACAGGAAGCATATGCGCTTAAGGACCTGAACCTTACCCTTGAAGCAGGGCAGCGCCTTGCGGTGGTGGGACTCAACGGCGCAGGAAAGACCACGTTCATAAAGCTGCTTCTGAGGCTGTATGACGTGACGGAGGGCGAGATACTCTGCAACGGCATCGACATACGTGAGTTTGACCGTGACGAGTATTTCAGGCTGTTTGCGCCTGCATTCCAGGAGGTGGAGGTGTTTGCATTCCCGCTTTCCGAGAATGTCAGCATGACCACCTCTGACAGCACTGACAAGCAAAAGGCGGAGGAGTATCTCCGTGCGGCAGGCATGGGCGACAAGCTGGACAGGCTGCCTGACGGAATGGATACGGAGCTTTTAAAGGTGCTGTACGACGACGGAGTTGACCTGTCGGGCGGCGAGAAGCAGAAGCTGGCGCTGGCGAGGGCGCTTTACAAGGATTCCCCCGTGGTGGTGCTGGACGAGCCTACCGCAGCGCTTGACGCACTTGCGGAGTACAGGCTGTATCAGAGCTTCAACGGCATGATAGGCGACAAGTCTGCGGTGTATATAAGCCACAGATTAAGCTCCACACGCTTCTGCGACACCATAGCGATGTTCGTAAACGGACGTATGGTGGAGCACGGCACTCATGACGAGCTGCTGCAGAAGGGCGGCGCATATGCGGAGATGTTCCGTGTACAGGCGCAGTATTACATAGAGGATGAAGCGGCGACATCTGCTTCCGCAGAGGAAGGGGGTGCTGTCGTTGGCTGATACGAATGTAAAAAAGGAAAAGGGAGTTGTGCTAAAGACGCTTAAGTACTTTTTCCCCGTTGCGTGGCGATTCGACAAGGCTTACTTCATACTCTCTGCGTTGAATGTGCTGATAGCGGCGGCGCTGCCGTTTATCGACATCTTCATACTTCCGCTGCTTATCGACGCACTGTGTGCTGAGGTGCGGGATATTCCGCAGATAATCACCTATGCGGCGCTGATGGTGGGACTTGATGTCATCGTGGGACTTATAAACTCGCAGATAACGATACATCTTGAAAAATACGAGGACAAGTTCCTCAATTTCCAGGCGGAGCAGATAGCTGACCGCTGCATGAACATCGACTTTGCCCTTACCGAAAACAAGGAGTGCCTTGACCAGATAAACAAGGCAAGAGAGGGCAAGGACTGGTCGGGCGGAATACACGGTATCGCAAAGGCATTCTTCCAGATAATCCAGAATGTGCTTAAGATATTCGGTATCGTGACGGTGCTTGCGGTAAGCGCACCGTGGCTGCTGCTGATAATCGGGGCGCTGCTTGCGGTGTCCACATTCATCAATGCAAGAAAGAACAGGATAGAGGTAAAATACTTCTCCGACCTTGCAAACATAAACCGTGTGCTGTGGTATGTCACTCATGAGATAGAGGACTTCCGCTTCGGCAAGGATGTGCGCCTTTACGGTGCGGCAGGTACGCTGATATCCCGTACCCAGCAGCAGATGGACAGGCTGAATTCGTTCTTCAGGAAAAAGGCTGACGAGCGTTATCCGCTGGACGTTATAGATGTGGCGGTGGGAGCACTGCGTGATTTCGGTACGTATCTGTACCTTGGTGCGCTGGCTATCCTCGGCAAGATAACGATAGGTGTGTATTCCCAGCTGGTGGCGGCTGGCGGCACTCTCAACGCATCGCTTCAGGGCGTGGTATTCGGCGCACAGGACATCGTGAAGCGCTGCAACTACGGCTATGAGATGGTGAAGCTGATGGAGTATCCGCCCATGCTTGAAAAGGGCGACAAAAAGGTCGGCGACCCTGGCGGCGGTCATGAGATAGAGTTCCGCAATGTGAGCTTCTCCTACCCTAATTCAGGCGTGCAGGTGCTGAAAAACGTATCCATAACGCTTAAAGCAGGCGAGCGGCTCTCTGTCGTGGGACTTAACGGCGCAGGCAAGACCACGTTCATAAAGCTGCTGTGCCGCCTTTACGACTGCGACGAGGGCGAGATACTGCTGGACGGCGTGAATATACGTGACTATGACTATGAGGAGTACATGAAGCTGTTCTCGGTGGTGTTTCAGGACTTCCGTCTGCTGTCGTTCACGGCAAAGGACAATATCCTGCTTGGAAAGGACGACACTGACGAGGCGGTAGACGAGATGTTCCGCAAGGTGGGACTTCTCGACAAGGTGAATACACTTCCCAAAGGCAGGGACACTATGATGTTCCGTCAGTTCGACCGTGACGGAGTGCAGCTTTCGGGCGGCGAGCAGCAGAAGCTTGCCATCGCACGTGCGCTGTACAAGGACGCACCCGTGGTGATACTGGACGAGCCTACCGCAGCGCTCGACCCCGTTGCGGAGTACGAGATATACTGCAGATTCAACGAGCTTGTGGGCGGCAAGACTGCCGTTTATATAAGCCACAGGCTCTCAAGCTGCCGTTTCTGCGACAGGATAGCGGTATTTTCCGAGGGCACGATAAAGGAGCTTGGAACTCACGAGGCTCTTGTGCATAAGGAGAACGGCATCTATGCGGAGATGTTTGCGGCACAGGCGCAGTATTACGTCTGATCTGAGATAAAGGGGCGGACGGCGTTCGCCCCACTCGCAGTTATGATATCGAAAAAGAAAGGAGCCGCTATGACCGTTCCGAAGAGAATAGCATCAAATCTTATAAACGCCCTTAAGGGCGGCGTCGTGCCGCGCACAGGGCTTGGCTACATCGCTGTGGGCAGGACGGCAGAGATAAACGCACTGCTGCACGATGTGGAGATAGCAGAGCAGGGCGGTGCATTCTTCAGCTTTGTTGTAGGTCGTTACGGCAGCGGCAAGAGCTTCCTGCTTCAGACCATGAGGAGCTATGTCATGGACAAAGGCTTTGTGGTGGTGGACGCAGACCTTTCCCCCGAGCGCAGGCTGATGGGCAGCAAGGGTCAGGGACTTGCGACCTACCGTGAGCTGATGCGCAACATGAGCGTAAAGACGAAGCCTGACGGCGGCGCATTGCAGCTGATACTTGACAAATGGCTGACGGGACTTCGTGCTGAGCTTATCGCAGAGGGCGGCGACCCTGACAGCATCACCTTTGACGTGGACATGAAGCGCAGGATGCGGCTGAAAACAGCGCCCCTGTGCGAGCTTGTACACGGCTATGATTTTGAAAAGGTGCTCACCGAGTATTACGACGGCTTCATGCTTGGAATGGAGCACAAGACCGCTGCTGCGGTGAGATGGCTCCGCGGCGAATACGCAAACAAGACCGAAGCACGTCAGGAGCTGTCTGTAAATTCCGTTATCGGGGATGACAACTGGTATGATTACGTGAAGCTGATGACAGCCTTTCTCACATCGGCAGGGTACAAGGGACTTGTGCTGATGATAGACGAGCTGGTCAATATCATGAAGATACCTCATTCCGTGACACGCCAGAACAACTATGAAAAGATGCTGACCATGTATAACGACGCACTTCAGGGCAGGACGCCGCATCTCGGCATCATAATGGGCGGCACGCCGCAGGCTGTCGAGGACCCGCGCCGTGGTGTATTCAGCTACGAAGCGCTGCGCTCACGTCTTGAAAGAGGGCGCTTTGCGACGGACGATACCCACGATATGCTTGCGCCGATAATAAAGCTCCAGCCGCTGACGTATGAGGAGCTTACGGTGCTGACCGAGAAGCTGACTGACATACACGCAGGACTTTACGGCTACGAGAGCCGCATCACGCTCCAGGACAGGATATACTTCATCAAGGCGGAGTTTTCCCGCGTGGGTGCGGACAAGAACATCACTCCACGTGAGATGATACGTGATTTCATCGAGCTTCTTAACATGGCTTATCAGAATCCTGAAAGGTCGCTTCCCGAGCTTATGGGCGATGAAGGCTTCGCATTCTCCGAAAGCGATGAGAAGCCTGACATCGATGGCTTTGAGGATTTTGACCTGTAAAATTATTCTTAGGCGAACGAGAAAGTGCCAGATACTAGGAACCCACACTACGACTAGGCTTTGTGCCTGTCGTAGTGCGGCGTAGCATGGATGCTACGAAATCGTCGCCAAAAGGCGGCATGGATGCCGCCAGCCTAGCGACGAACAAGTGACCGACGTAGATGGTACTTTATCGACAGCCTGCATCGGCGGCATGATATGTAACTCCATAAGTATCTGACTTTTTGGGTGCATATCGCATTGCCGCCGATCTTTTTAAAGGAAAAGAGGGTTAAAATGAGTGTATTCTATCGCTATGCGCCGTTTATACAGGACTACATCTACCGTAACAGGTGGGAGGAGCTGCGTGAGATACAGGTAAAGGCTGCCGAGGCGGTATTCGATACAGACGAGAATCTGCTGCTGTCCTCGGGCACGGCAAGCGGAAAGACGGAGGCGGCATTTCTGCCTGTGCTGACTCACCTGTGGGAGAATCCGTCGAGAAGCGTGGGAGTGCTGTACCTGTCGCCGCTGAAAGCGCTGATAAACGACCAGTTTGAGCGCCTTGAGGGACTGCTTGAGGAGGCGGAGATACCCGTAACGAAGTGGCACGGAGATGCGTCCCCGTCTGCGAAAAAGCGGCTGCTGCGCCGCCCGTCGGGAGTTATCCAGACCACTCCCGAATCCCTTGAATCCATGCTCATGCGAAATTCTTCAAGCACCTATAACCTCTTTTCCGACCTGCGCTTCGTCATCATCGACGAGGTGCACTATTTCATGGACAACGACAGGGGACTCCAGCTGCTGTCATTGCTGGAGCGCCTTTCAAGGCTGATAGGCTTCCACCCACGCAGGATAGGACTTTCCGCAACTCTCGGCGATACGGCAAATGCGGAGCAGTGGCTCTGCACAGGCACGGGCAGGGGTTGTGTAACTCCCGTGGTGCGTGAAAAGGGACGGTCGGTGCGCCTTTCTGTAAGATTCTTCCCCATAAAGCAGAAGATACCTAACAGCGACAGCAAGGTGCTGCTGGAAAACTATTATTCCTACCTGTATGAAAGCACTCATGACAAGCGCTGCATCCTTTTCTCAAACAGCAAGGGCGAGGTGGAGGAGAACATTGCGCACATGAAGCGCATACAGCAGCAGCGTGGAAGCGAGCGTGATTCGCTGTACCTTGTCCACCATGCGAACATCTCGCCTGCGCTGCGTGAGTTCGCCGAGCAGCGTATGAAGTCATCGGAGCTTCCCGTGTGCACGGGCGCAACAGTCACACTGGAGCTTGGCATCGACCTCGGTCATCTTGAACGGATAGTGCAGACAGGCTGTCCGCTGACCGTTTCGGGACTTGTCCAGAGGCTGGGACGGACAGGCAGACGCGGCGGCACAGCGGAGATGCGCTTTGCATTCCGTCACGACATGTCGCTTCCGCCGCAGGAGTTCTACAAAGAGGTGAACTGGGACTTTGTTGCGTGCATTGCGATGATACTTCTCTACACGAGAGAGCGCTGGATAGAGCCGATGTTTCTGCCGAAGCTGCCGTACAGCCTGCTTTACCACCAGACCATGAGCTACATGGCGTCCTGCGGCGAGGCAGACCCGAAGGTGCTTGCAAAGTATATACTGACCCTCGGACCGTTCCGCCATGTGACGAAGGAGGATTACCTTGTCCTGCTGCGGCATATGCTGGAGAACGGGCAGCTTGAACGGGGCGAGAACGGCGGTCTGCTGATAGGGTCGAGGGGCGAGGCAGCCGTGTCGAACTACGAGTTCCTTGCGGTGTTCTCTGTCCCCGACGAGTTCTCGGTGCGCTGCAATGCGGAGGAGATAGGCACTGTCCAGACGCCGTTTCCCGAGGGCGCACAGTTCGCCCTTGCAGGACAGGCGTGGGAGGTAACGGAGCTTGACAAGGCGGAGCGCCGCATATTTGTAAAGCATATCCCGGGGATATCTGCGAACATGTGGCAGGACACGGGCAACGAGTATGTGCACACACGGGTCATGAAAGCGATACGTGATGTGATATGCAGCGACGAGCAGTACGGCTTTCTTGACGAAGCGGCAGCCGCACGGCTTACCGACATACGCAGGCTGTGCAGAAACGGCGGACTTTCCGCTGTGGACAGCGTGGTGCCGATAACCGAGACCCGTTTTGCGGTGTTCGAGTATCTCGGCACAAGGGCGAGTGCTGCGCTGGTGTTTGCGCTGCGTGAGAGGGGCTTTGACGCAGCGGTATGGCACAGCCGCTATTTCCCCGTGTGCATCGAGGTAAATACTGACATGGGAGCTGCGGAGCTTGCTGCGGCGCTTGCTGAAATACGTGAGAACGGTGCGGACAAGTACGGCTTCATCATTCCCGACAACTGTGAGATATCGGGCAAGTACAATGATTTTATCCCCCGTGAGCTGCTGAAAAAGCAGTATGTGGAGGACTACCTTGACACAGAGGACATGCAGCGGAATATGGAGCGCCACGGGACAGGTATCGTCGCATCTCCGTAGGGCAGGGGCTTGCACCTGCCGTATATGCCGCATATGCAGACGGATTAGGTGTCGATGCAATTGAAAGCCTGTCGTAGGGGCAAACTGTGTTCGCCCGAAAACCGCAACACGAAAACGGGCGAACGAAGTTCGCCCCTACGGCGTGTGTTTCCCCCCCTTGATTATTTCGGGAAAATATGTTACAATAATATATTAGATAAAAATAGGAGCGCTGAACAAAAAGAGGATATAAAATGGACAATATGGACGAAAAGGATATTGAAAAAACAGGGCAGGACGCTCCCGAAGCGGCTGACGAGTATGAGGGCATGTCAAAGGGCAAGGCTGCGTTTCTGAAATGCCTGCCGCTGATAATAACGCTTGCATGCGTGGGACTTTTCGCATGGGGAGTAAAGGCGCTGATAGGCGTATTCTATGCGCCGAAGGACACGGTGTATCAGCGTGAGATAAACGGTGACAGCTACACGATAGTGCAGTGCTATCAGAATCCGTCATCGACCTTTTACATCTATGACGGCAGCTACACCTATGACGAGCAGCTCCACGACAACGTTGCAGGCGAGCACGAGGACGCACATTTCAGCGGCTATCCGCTGGTGTATTTCATACTGAATGAAACGGCGCCCGATGTGGAAAGCGTTTCGTTTACGAAGCTTGCGGAAAGCAACGGTCTTTTCTGCATGCAGTTTGACGAGTTCGTGCTGTACCGTCTTGAGGGTCAGTACGGCGTATTCGCTCCGCTGAGGGATTACAAGGAGAGCGCCACCTCGAGAAAGAACGACCTGTATGTGGTGCGTCAGCTGCTTAAGGACGACAGGTACAAGGCATTTCAGCTGCCCGACGATGTGACCGAGGCGCAGTTCCTTGAAAAGCTTGAAAAGCTGGAATGGCACCTTGACGCACAGTATGTCGAGGACACATGATAAAAACTCCTCAAAAAAGAAAGGAACATATATAAAATGGCAGATACAAGCTACCTCTCCAATATAAGAAATTTCAGTATAATCGCACATATCGACCACGGCAAATCCACTCTTGCGGACAGGATACTGGAGCAGACGGAAACTGTCGCAAAGCGTGATATGGAGGAGCAGCTCCTCGATAATATGGATATCGAGCGTGAGCGTGGCATAACCATCAAGGCACGTGCGGTGCGCCTTAAATACCATGCGGACAACGGCGAGGACTACATCTTCAATCTTATCGACACCCCCGGTCACGTGGACTTCAACTATGAGGTATCCCGTTCGCTGGTTGCGTGCGAGGGGGCGCTGCTCATCGTTGACGCTTCGCAGGGCATCGAGGCTCAGACCCTTGCAAACACCTACCTTGCGGTGGAGAACGACCTTGAGGTCGTGCCTATCGTGAACAAGATAGACCTGCCCTCTGCCCGTCCCGAGGTGGTAAAGGAAGA
>JAGAKC010000326.1 GCA_017848155.1 Oscillospiraceae bacterium
CAACGTACTGTGCGGTTATCTCATATCCGCCGTTTTCCAGCTGCTCCTTAAGCTCGGTCATACGCTTCAGACCCTTTTCCGCCTCGTCGTAGTCGGGGTGGATGAAGTAGGACTTCTGCATTATATGCCGCACCTCTGTCTTTATTCCCTTCGGCAGTGGCTTTCCCTCAGGGGCAGACATATCGTATTCCACCTCTGTGCGGTCGTCCGAAACGTTCACCTTGTTGATATCCTCTGCGATAAGGCGGGAGAATACCAGCGCCTCAAGCAGCGAGTTGCTTGCCAGCCTGTTTTTGCCGTGAACGCCTGTATGCGAGCATTCGCCTGCTGCGTACAGACCCTTTATATTGGTCGCACCCTTGCCGTCCACATTGATGCCGCCCATCAGATAGTGCTGACAGGGGTAGATGGGGATAGGCCCCTTTGTCATGTCGTAACCCTTTTCCAGCACCTTGTTGTATATCATCGGGAAGTGTCCCTTTACAAATTCGGGGTCCTTGTGGGAGATGTCCAGCCAGAATTCGTCACTGCCTGTCAGCTTCTGCTCCTCTATGATGCACTTTGACACCACGTCACGTGGAGCAAGCTCCTTTCTTTCAGGCTCATACTTGTGCATGAAGCGCTCCTTGTTGCAATTCAGCAGGTAAGCGCCCTCTCCACGCACTGCCTCGGAAACAAGGAAGCATTCACGGTTTTTTGTGTCGGCATTCCTGTCGGAGAATGCGGTGGGGTGAAACTGGACATAGCTGAGATTCTTTATCTCAGCGCCCAGATTGTAAGCGAGCTGTATTCCGTCGCCCGTTGCTATTGCGGAGTTTGTTGTGTAGTCGTACACTCTGCCTATTCCGCCCGTTGCAAGTATCACGGAGTTTGCACAGCAGTATTCGTGTCCGTTTTCGCTGAGTATATCCGCAAAGAAAAGGTCATTTTCCCTTTCAAGGCGGCACAGCACGGAGTTGTTGATAACGCTGACGTTTTTCAGCTGCTGCACCTGCTCGATAAGGCTTGTTTCTATCTCAAAGCCCGTGGAATCCTTATGGTGAGCTATGCGGCGGCGGGAGTGTCCGCCCTCCCTTGTGAGGGAGATGCTTCCGTCGTCCTTGTGGTCGAAGGACACACCGTATTTATCCTGAAGCGCCTGCACGTCGGTGGGACCCTGCTCCACAAGTATGCGGACATTGTCCAGGTCATTCTTATAATGACCTGCGATAAGGGTATCCTGTATATGCAGGTCGTAGCTGTCGTTTTCCTTGTCCATTACAGCGGCAACTCCGCCCTGTGCCAGTGCGGAATTGCACAGCGTAAGCTCTTTCTTTGAGAGCATCAGTATCTTGAGGTCAGGTGCGAGATTCAGTGCGGCATAGATGCCTGAGATGCCTGTGCCGACTATCATTACGTCATATCTGCGGAATTTCAAAGTGGACCAGCCTTTCTTTTACGGAGCATATCCGTTTTTTCAGAATGTATGTTTTCAGATGCGGTATCTGGTGTATGCATGTGTCATTCCCTCTTGACAGGGGTTGGAAATGTTGTTATAATTATAACCAATGTGTATAAACAGGAGTACTGCCCCGATATCTCACATGGGCAGGGTCAGTGCCGAAACTCCGTTACAGTATCGGCTGTTGCGAAAAGGAGTATATATGGAAGAAAAGATCTTAACAAAAGCAATACTGGTCAGCGCCGATACAGGCGACTATGACTGTGAAGCGTCCATGGACGAGCTTTCGGAGCTTGCACGGACAGCAGGCGCTGAGGAGCTTGCACGTGTGATACAGAAGCGTGACGCCTATGAGAGCGCCACCGTCATCGGCGAGGGCAAGCTCTCCGAGGTAAAGGAGCTTTGCGAAACGCTTCATGCGGAGCTTCTGATATTCGACTGCGAGCTTACCGCATCGCAGATAAGGAATATCGAGGAGATAACTGATGTGCGGGTCATCGACCGCACCATGCTTATCCTTGATATCTTTGCGGGAAGAGCCGTTTCCCGTGAGGGTAAATTACAGGTAGAGCTTGCGCAGCTGCGCTATCGTCTGCCAAGGCTAATGGGTATCGGTGCATCGCTGTCAAGGCTCGGCGGCGGTATCGGCACGAGAGGTCCCGGTGAAACGCAGCTTGAAACTGACAGGCGACATATCCGCCGCCGTATCGATAAGCTCGCAGCAGAGCTTAAGGAGCTTGAGGAGCGCCGTGGCTACACAAGGCAGCGCCGCAAAAAGGACAGCGTGCAGGTGGGCGCCATCGTAGGCTACACCAATGCAGGAAAGTCCACCTTGCTCAACCTGCTCACTGGGGCAGGGGTGCTGGCAGAGGACAAGCTGTTTGCAACGCTTGACCCCACTTCAAGAGCCATCGAGCTGCCCGACGGAAGAAGTCTGCTGATGGTGGACACCGTCGGACTTATCCGCAGGCTGCCGCATCATCTTGTCGAGGCTTTCAAATCGACTCTGGAGGAGGCTGCCTGTGCGGACATCATCATCCATGTGTGTGATGCGTCCGACCCCGAAGCTGCCGAAAAGGCAGAGGTCACGCTGAAAACTCTTGCAGACCTCGGTGCGGCGGAGATACCCGTGGTAACTGTTCTTAACAAATGCGACAAGCTGGAGGAGAATATCCCCGAAAACGACAGCACTGTCAAGATAAGTGCGCTTAAGGCGCAGGGCATTGACAGGCTGCTGGAGTGCATCGCAAGAAATCTTCCCGAAACGGCGAAGCGCATGAAGCTTCTGCTGCCGTATGCAAAGGGCGGACTTACTGCCGTTATCCGTGAAAACGGAAAGGTATTCTCTGAGGAGTATACCGAAAACGGTATCCTTGTGGACGCACTGGTAGATAAGCTGAACATAAAGCAGATGAGCGAATACGAAGTAACAGAATGATCTGTTATAGGGGCGGATATCTGAATCCGCCCTTATTTTTACGGGTTGGATATCGCCATTATCGTTCTTTCTCCCATGGCAGTGAAGCCGAGCTTTTGGTAAAACTCCACCAATGGCTTGTGCTCTGCCACAAGGAAGAAGTACATATGATCACGGTACTTTTCTTTTGTCATTTCGGTCAGTGTTTTTCCGATCTGTTGATTCTGATAATCGGGGTGTACGAGAAGATAATGCACATAAGCTGTCATACCGCCGTCATCGATAGCGTTTATCAGACCGACAAGTCTGTCGCCGTCCCATGCGGTTATTACAGTTTCGCAGGTGTTGAGCGCCTTATGCAGCCTTTCGGGATATCTTCCCGACTCCCATTCCACAGAGAGGAACAGCTCCTCCAGTTGTTCAGCTGTGAAGCTGCGGTCCTCTGTGTATCGTATATTCATCAGTTAAGTACCACCTTTGTACCACCGATAGGACGTACTACCAGAACATGGCAGGAGCCTGCGCCGAACACCTTTTCTATGTTCATCTTGAACATCTGCAGGTCGTCCAGCGGCACGAACGCCTGGATGGTACCTGCGAAGCCGCCGCCGTGAACACGGCATGCACCCTTGCGGTGCAGTGAGTATTCCGCAACGTTCAGTGCGATGCTCAGGCACTGGTGCTGTACGTCAGAGCATGCATAGATGTTCTGGAGATATTTGTAGGAGCTGTCGCCGCTCTCCTTGACAGAGCCGAGGAAGTCAGCAAAATTGTCTGATTTCAGTGCGTGTACCAGCTTGTCCACACGCTCGTTCTCGTCAAAGAAGTGGATAGCACGGAGAACTGCCCTGTCACCGAACTGCTGACGTAGCAGGTTGACGTTGAGCATAATGTCAGCCTTTGCTATCTCACGCAGGTGCTTGCAGCCGAAGTATTCCGCAATTGACTTCATCTCTGTGGGGATGGAAGCGTACTCGTCGGTGAGGTCTGCGTGGTCGCCCTTTGCGTCAACTATGCACAGCGCATGTCCGAACTTATCAAAATCAGCAGGTATAGGCTCGATAACAGGAGAGGATGTGTCCTTGAAATCTATCGCAATGAATCCGCCCACGGAGGACGCCATCTGGTCCATAAGGCCCGAGGGCTTACCGAAGTACACGTTCTCCGCATACTGCGATATCTGTGCGATCTTCACGGGGCTGATGCCGCCATCGTTGTAAAGGTGAGAAAGGACAGTGCCCACCAGCACCTCGAATGCCGCAGAGGAGGAAAGTCCGCTGCCCTTCATTACGTCAGAGGTGGTGTATGCACGGAAGCCGCCTATCTTGTGACCTTCCTGTGCAAATTTTGCAGCGACGCCACGGATGAGCGATGCGGATGTGTTCTTTTCCTCTGTCACTACATCAAGATCGGAGAGGTCGATGCTGTCCTCGGGGAAGCCCTCGGACTTTATCGTGATCTTATTGTCGTCTGTAGGCTCGACCACTGCGATGATATCAAGGTTTACGCTTGCCGCAAATACCTTACCGCAGTTGTGGTCGGTGTGGTTTCCGCATATCTCTGTTCTGCCGGGGGCAGAGAAGTACTGTGGCTCGTTCACAGTGCCGAAATACTGTGCAAATGCCTCTGTAGCCTTGCTGTAACGCAGCTTCTGTGCCTCTACCTGAGCGTCAGGGTAGATGTCCTTTAATGTGGAGATAACAGGTTTCATAATGTGAATCCTTTCTTGTTTTTTCGTTATATCAAGGGAGTGCTCCCTTTGTTGCATATCAGTCCTTTTCCTCGTAGAACATGTGCTTCTTCTTTTCACGGTGGGTGTTTATACTGAGCACAGGTCCCAGCGCCACGTACATCATCACCATCGATGTACCGCCTGTACTGAGGAAGGGCAGGGGGATACCGATAACGGGAATGACCGACAGCACGACTCCGATGTTTATTATACAGTGGAACGTGACCATCGCAAAAGCGCCGATGCATATCATCTTTCCGAGCATATCCTGTGCTGCGGAAGCGTTGGACAGCAGCTTAAGGCACAGCAGCGCAAGCGCTATCACCACTGCCATACAGCCGATAAAGCCGAGCGTCATTCCGATGTAGGAGAAGATGAAGTCGTTGTATATCTCGGGCACGTAGGTGTGCGAATCAGAGTCAAAGCCAAGTCCTGTGAGCTGTCCTGAGCCTATGGCGATCTTTGCTCTGTACTGCTGAAGATATGCGCCACGTATCTCCGCCTGCTGCAGCTCCTCGTCAAACAGCATCAGAAAGCGCAGCTTGTGGTGATCTGCCATGACATAGTTCCATGCCACATAAAGCACCACGGGCGTTGCGATCAATGCGGTGAGGATATATTTCCATGATATTCCTGCCGCAAAAAGCATGCAGAGGAATATGAACAGGAATACCAGCGCCGAGCCTGCGTCGCCCTGCACCAGCACCAGCAGGAACGGTGCAAATCCGTGCACGCACAGAAGCAGCAGGCGGGGCAGTGAGTTTATCTTGTCGCCGAGCTTGTGTATGTGTGCGGCAAGGGTCAGGATGTAGGCTATCTTCAGTATCTCTGACGGCTGGATGGTCATTATGCCAAGGTCGAGCCATGCAAGGTCATCGTCACGCTTTACACCGAGCGGTGTGAACAGCAGCAGCTGTAGTATAAGTGCGGCAGGTGCATAGATATACCAGAATTTTGCCATCAGCCTGTAGTCTATCATGCCTATCAGTATCGCACCGAAAAATCCTACGATGGCGGCGAATATCTGAGTCATGACGTCGCCGTACTGTATAAGTCCGTTTTCGTACAGCGAGTGCACGATCACAATATCAAATGCGGTAATGGCGGCACATATCAGCAGCAGTATCTTATCTACCTTCCTGAAATAATTGCCGAGCCATTTCAGAACAGTTTTCATTATATCATATCCTCTGTAGGGAGTAGTACTGTTATCTAATCATATATACTACTATTATATACTTTTTTTGCGCAGTTTGCAATAGAATGAACAGGCAAAAAAAACATAAAATCAAATTTCGCCATAAATGATAAAAAGCCGAGGATTTATGAAAAATCTTCGGCTTTTTTTACAATTCTCAACGTATAGTCGGTGCATGGTCAGCGGACAGGAGCGTTTGACACCAGCTTTTCAAGGAACTCCTTATCACGCAGGGGACGACCGTTGAAGGTGCCCTCCACAAGGTCTACGTTGTATTTCCTAATATTCTGGAATATTGCGGGACTGTCCACACCTCTTGCACAGACAGCGATGTCCTTTTCGTGGGCAAGTCTTATCACAGATTGCAGGAAGGATGCGGAGATAGCGTCGTCGCTGAAGCGGCTGCTGCGTATCTTTATCGTCTTTACCGCAGGATTTTCCAGTGGTGCGATGGTGAAATAGCCATCGCCCAGATCGTCGGCTATGACGTTTACGCCTATCTTTGCCATCTGCTGCAGGAACATGTTTCCGTTGTACAGCGTTCTTGCGCCTTCGGAAACGGATATGCTGACAGCGCTCGGCGGCAGCGAGTATTCAAGCAGTGCGCTTCTCAGCGCTTCGATGCTGGTCTCGGTGTTGAGTATGTTCTCGGGTATCGCAAGGCTCACACGGAACTGCTCCACACCCGCCTCACGCACAGTAGCGCAGAACTCGCATATCTTATCCACCTTGTATCGGTACAGCTCCTTTGAAAGTCCCATCTGGTCGATTATCGGCAGGAACTGGTCACGGGGCACGGTAAGCTCGCTGTTTTCCCAGAAAAGGGTAGCCTCGCAGCAGTGCAGCGCACCCGTATTGATGTCTATGACAGGCTGATACAGGAAGTAGAAGCCCTTGAAGTCATTCTCCGCAGCGTCTGCGATCAGCTTTTTCACAAGCTGATTGTTGCCGAGCTGCTCCTCAAGGCCCTCGGAGTAGCACACCGCATCCTCCAGCTTTCTTTCCTTTGCAAGGCGCAGCGTCTGTGTTGCGGCTCCTATGCAGTGGTCGATGTCCGCCGCATCGGCAGGGTAGATGGTAACACCTGCATACACCTGCAGCCGCTGCTCGTTCTCATCAAGATACCACGGCGAACGGAATTTGGTAAGTATCGCCTGTGCAAACTGCCGTGCTTCATCCCGTACTGCGTCGCTAAGCGTCATAAGCAGTATGTCGTTGCTGAAGCGGTATACCTTTTTCTTTGCGGAGCAGGGTACTGCGGATATATACTCGGCAAAGCTCTTGATGACCTCGTCTGCGTATTCGCAGCCGTATATCTCGGATATGGATTTGAGATTCGATACCTCGAATGCGATCACCGCACCGCTCTTGCCGCTCGTTATCTCCTTCGGGAAGTCGCGTTCAAGCATGCTGCGGTTGGGGATACCTGTAGTTGCGTCGTAGTATGCTATGCGCTCAAGTCTTGCCTGGGATGTGGCAAGCTCATCCTCCATAAATACCTTGTAGATAACGGTGGAGAGGATATGGGTTATGCTCTTTATCAGCTTTCTTTCACGGTTGGTCCAGCTGCGGTTGTTCTTATCTGCAATGTACACTACTATACCGTTTTCACGTCCGCTTTCATAGGTGCGCACCAGCACGCAGGACTGATTTGCGCCGTAAGCGTCAAATCTCAGCGACTTGCGGTCAGTGCAGACTATTCCGCCGTAGTAAAGCTCCTCCTCTATAGCGGAGGTGATTGTGGGCGCAGCGCTTACCACAGGCAGCAGCATGCCCGATCTGTCCCATCTGTACACCTTTTCCGTGCCGTCGCTGTTGCTGCAGAACAGCATATCTGACAGTCCGAAATATTCCGATACCAGAGGGATTATTCCGCTCATGGCGGTCTTTGTGTCGCTGCTGTTCAGTATCAGCGAATAGATGTTGTTTACAAGTATCTGATCCTCGAAATTCTGTCCCAGCAGCTTGTTTGCGTTCTGGGAATTTTCCATCTCGTCAACTATCACCACATAGGAGTTTGCGATACCCGCAACGGTCTGTGCCATCGTTTCAAGCAGCTGTGCGTTGTCGTTTACGACCTCCTCGGTGTTTCCGGCGATGACCCAGGAGGCTATGTCATTATGGCGGACACGTATGGTCTGCTTGCGCTGATAGTTCATCTTGTTCATGTTGACATTTCTGTCCTGCCTGCCCGAAGCAAAGATAGTCTTGCCGCCCGAATCCACTATAGCAGAGAAAAGTCCCTGTATCTGGGTAAACGGCTTCTGTATGCGCACAAGGTAGTCCTCGCCGAGGATGTCACGCAGCGACAGCTTCTGATGTGACATATTGAGATTTGCGGCGTGCTTGCTTCTGAAGCGGCGCAGTACAGCGTCGTCCGTATCGCAGTCGAGATATCCCGATACGTTGAACATCATACCGTTTATGCATGACAGCCTTCCGTTTTCATCTCTTACAGGCACACCTGATATGTAGTACCAGATGAACTCACCCGACGTGTTAAGACGGGAATGTACCCTTATCTCACGGCCCGAGCCGTTCACTATATCGTTTATTACCTCACAGAATGGCTGATAGTCGTCGGGATGGACGATATCGCCGAATCTTATCTGCGTTCCGTCGGAAAAAGGATTTGCTCCGGAGAGGATATCTGCGGGGAATCCCAGCTTAAATTCCATGCTGAACGCTATGTGACCGCTGCCGGCAACTGCTCTTTCCAACTGTGTCAATCATATCACCTCTCACTGTTATTTCGCATACATCGTTAAATGTTTATCAAAATTTCTCTCGATTCAGGAATTATATTGTATATTCATTTTATCATAAAATTTTCAACATTTCAAGTAGTTTTTTGTAATTTTTATGCGATTTTCACATAAAATTTTTAGCATCTCCTCCGTGTCGGCAGAAGTTAAGCCGGACTCCGTAAAGTCCGGCTCAATTGTGTACGAGCGCCGCAGATAAATTATATTTCTGTATAGCTGCGGTTATTCCTGTACTTTTATATACACCCCAATAAAATAGCTGTCTGAAAGCCTTGTGATATGCATCGCATCGCCGTTAAGCTCCACTGTGTACAGCTCGCCTAAGCCATCCTGCATTTCAAAAGCTTCTCCCACTGTGTCTGTCGAATTGAGGTCATCTTTTGCAAGGACATATTTCGCATCGTCTGTGTAGCATTCGAGATAGTCATCTGAAAACTCTATCACTGGCAGCGTATCCGTGCCGGGCGCTGTGTTGGTCTGTACATCGGCAACGGTATCCTCCGCTTCGAAAATGGGAGCGTCGTCTATCTCCTCGTCGGCGACCTCAGCCGCTTCCTCGTTGTCAGGCGCTTTGTCAGTCACAACGCTGTCAGCATTGCCGTTTTCTGTCGCTTCTCCAATAGCCTTGTCGGTACTGCCGTCTGCAACGGGATAGCTTATGGACGTGTTGTCGCTTTCGGGGGAATAGCTCGAAGCATTTACCTGCACGTCGGCAGCGGCACTGTCCGACATCACATAGCTTGGCTCCTCATCCGCAGCAGCGGCGTCAGCCATAATGCTTTCTGATATATCCTCCGCACGTGAATAGGATTCCATAACAGCTGCGTTAGATGAGCCTGTTGCAAGAGCCGAGCTGTCAGCATCCGATGAAAGCCTTACCGCTGCAACGGCGATAACGGCGCATGCCGCAACAGAGCCGCCCACAGCGGCTATCCTGCCGAACGGGATCGGCTTCTTTTTCTGAGGAGCCTTTACCTGCTCCAGTATATTCTTTTTCATGCGTTCCATCTGAGCCTCGGAGGGTTCAATGACTTCTGCACATTTTTTATATTCTTCTCTGAGCTCCATCAGAAATCAACCTCCTTCAGCATTGGTCTAAGCATGTCACGGGCACGGCTCAGCTGGGATTTTACGGTGGATTCACGTATTCCCGTGGCCTTGCTTATCTGGGACACTGACATGTCCTCGTAATAAAACAGATGGATAACTATGCGGTATTTTTCGGGGAGCTTCGATATCGCAGCCAGAACGGAATTCCGCTGATCTATCTTTTCAATATCGCCGTCGCTGCCGAGTATCTCACTGTCCTCGGGCATGTTCTCAAGACCCTCGTCAGACGCTCGGTGCCTGAACCATGCTGATGTAACCAGCGTTTTCGTGCAGTTTATCGTACAGCGTATCAGCCATGCCTTGCGGTGCTCCTCATCGTTGTAGGTGATATCTGCACGGTAGTATTTCAGGAACACGTCCTGCGTGATATCCTCGGCATCGTGAGCGCTTCCGAGGCGTGAAAAGGCTATCCTATACACCATCGGCATATAGGACTGCATCACCTGTTCAAAGCTTTCGCTCGTTTTTAGTGATATTGTGTCCATGGCAACTATCTCCGTCCGAATTCATAAGTAAAACTCTGTCTGTTACAAAAAGGTTGCAAAAAAATTGCAAAACGGTTACAAATTTTTAAATTACCGCATGGGCGTGCCTTGTTACATGGCAGCCGATGTTTACCGCAACGGGCAGACCTGCGATGTGTGTGGCGCTTTTTTCGATGTTTACATACAGCGCCGTAACAGTGCCGCCGAAGCCCTGTGAGCCTATTCCGAGCCTGTTTATCGACTCCAGCATATCCTTTTCCATCTCCGCATAGGAGGGGTCGGGATTTCGCTGAGAAAGGTCACGGCAGAGCGCTTTCTTTGCAAGATATGCGCTGTATTCAAAATCGCCGCCTATTCCCACTCCAACGACGATA
>JAGAKC010000327.1 GCA_017848155.1 Oscillospiraceae bacterium
CTTGTCCATATCAATTCTGGGGAAGAGGACATCGCCCTTCTTTACGGTCACATCAGCGGCAAGTGCTCCGAATGTATCAAGTGTATCGTATGCGGTGCACTCTGCGCATGCGCCGATCTGCTCCCATACCTTGGGCATGCTTGTGGGCATGAACGGGAACAGCAGACCTGAGCATATCCTTACTGTTTCCAGCAGGTTGTACAGTACTGTAGCAAGTCTTGTCCTGTTTGCTTCGTCCTTTGCGAGTATCCAGGGAGCAGTTTCGTCGATGTACTTGTTTGCACGGGAAACCACCTTGAATATCTCTTCAAGAGCCTTTGAGAGCTGTGCTTCTTCGATGAGCGGAGCTACCTTGTTGCGCAGTGCGGAAGCCATGCCCTTAAGCTCGTCGTCAAGAGCGTCAGCCTGTCTGTCTGTGGGGAGAGTTCCTCCGAAGTATTTATCCACCATTGCAACTGTACGTGAAACAAGGTTTCCGAGATCGTTTGCAAGGTCTGTGTTGATACGACCGATCATTATCTCGTTGGAGAAGTTGCAGTCACTGCCGTAAGGCATGTCACGCAGTATCTGATAACGGACGGCGTCAACACCGTAGCGCTCTGCAAGAACGAACGGGTCGATAACATTTCCAAGAGATTTACTCATTTTCTGACCGTTGAAGTTTATCCAGCCATGACCATAGAGTCGCTTGGGGAGCGGCAGCTCCAGCATCATAAGTATAGCGGGCCATACGATGGAGTGGAAACGAACTATCTCCTTTGCTGTCATATGCATATTTGCAGGCCAGTATTTATCATAATCGTTATAAGCGTCATTCTCATAGCCGAGGGCAGAGATATAGTTTGTCAGAGCGTCTACCCATACGTATACAACATGACCGGGGTCGAAATCCACAGGAACGCCCCATGTGAAACTTGTTCTCGATACGCAGAGGTCTTCAAGTCCGGGTTTTATGAAATTGTTTACCATTTCATTAACACGGCTCTTGGGCTGAAGATAATCTGTTTCGGTGAGGAATTTCTCTATTCTGTCAGCGAAATCACTAAGTTTAAGGAAGTATGCCTCTTCATCGGCATCGATAACGTCACGACCGCAGTCAGGACATTTTCCGTCAACAAGCTGGGATTCTGTCCAGAAACTCTCACAGGGTGTACAGTATTTGCCTGTATATTTGCCTTTGTAGATATATCCCTTATCAAAAAGTGTTTTGAAAACTGTCTGTACTGTCTTTATGTGGTGTTCATCAGTTGTGCGTATATAACGATCATAGCTTACACCCATAGTTTCCCACAGGCGCTTAAAGTTTGCAACGATAGGGTCTACATATTCCTTTGGAGTAACACCCTGTTCTTTTGCCTTAAGCTCTATCTTCTGTCCGTGCTCATCCGTACCTGTAAGGAACATTACATCGTATCCCTGCATTCTCTTGAAGCGGGCGATGGTATCGCATGCTACGGTGGTGTAGCAGTGTCCGATATGCGGATTTCCCGAGGGATAGTATATCGGAGTGGTTATATAGAACTTTTCTTTGTTGCAATTACACATTGTATAATCTACCTCTTTTTCTACAAAAATTTATATTTTTTCGGATATTTTTCCTATCCTTAAATACATTTATTCCATTATATTATATAACTTTTTGCGCCGTTTTTCAAGTGCAGCGAAAAAAAACAAGAAACTTTTACATATTACATAAAAAAGACTTGATTTTTTTTGTTTTTTTTAGTACAATAGAAAGTAGGGCAGTGTTGCATATTGCAGGACGTCCTGTAACACCTATTTTTTGGAACATGGTGCCGCAGTGCGGTACAGGAATTATCAAAGGGAAAATAGCGTACATGTGTCGCCGTAAGTCTGACCCAGAGGGGTCCGCAGAAAAGGACGAGCGGGATCGTGCCGCAACATCACAGAAAGAGGTAGATCAAAATGTCTAACAGGTTGTTTCAGGGTATCGTTCACCAGATGAAGGATGCGGTGAACAGGGTGATCGGTGTTATCGACGAAAACGGAACTAT
The DNA here is from genome assembly GCA_017848155.1 of Oscillospiraceae bacterium. Taxonomy (GTDB): domain Bacteria; phylum Bacillota; class Clostridia; order Oscillospirales; family Ruminococcaceae; genus CAG-115. The sequence continues at coordinate 2,016 of JAGAKC010000327.1, forward strand.
CATTGCGTGCAGCGATCTTACAAGAGTCGGCGGCGGAAATGATTTCTTCTCGATAGAACTGGGGGATTCGCACGAGGTATTTATCCGTGACGGATATACATATAAGCCTTTCGGCGTTCATGTAAAGCCTGATTATGCCGTATTTGTCGAGGGCACGGACGAGCCTGCCGCAAAATACGCAAGCGTTATCGCAATATCCCTGTCCGGTATAAAGCAGTATTATGACGAAAAGTATGACAGAAACAACTTTGTAAAGAATATCATTCTGGACAATGTTCTTCCGGGCGACATCAGCCTTAAGGCCAGAGAGCTGCACTTCAATGCTGATATAAGCAGAGTCGTATTCCTTATCAGCGTTATCAGTTCCAACGATGTTTCTGCGTATGACGTTATTCAGAATCTCTTTCCTGACAAGAACAAGGATTTCGTGTTCAATATCACCGAAACCTGCTTGCAAAGCAGGTGCTCTCCCAGCTGAGCTAAACCCCCGAACTTTTGGTGGGCACAAATGGACTCGAACC
>JAGAKC010000328.1 GCA_017848155.1 Oscillospiraceae bacterium
CTATGAACATAAACATCATCCGACCCGCCGAGCTGAAATGCCCTAAATGCGGTACAAAGCTGAAAGGTAAGGAAAAGCTCTGCCCTAAGTGCAAGGCTCTTATTCCTCCTGTTGTCTATTGAATATTGTATTTTAGGTTAAATATCAGCGGCTCTCCACGAACAGAGAGCCGCATTGCTATGTAGTCAGACATCCGGCTCGATATCAAGGATTGAGCTCATTGTCCCATCATCATTTTCTATTAGATCAATTGTCAGATACATATCATTTTGGAGAGCCACTTTTCTATTTGTTCAGGGAGTCATATACCTGCGTATGGTGAAAAAAAGGTCTGTTGAGCCGTGATACGTCATATAAGCTATTGCATTGCTTCTTGTGCGACATCCAAATCAGAAGCAACAAAGCTGTTGAGCCTTTCACCGCTGTGATCGCACTGGGAAAGTCATTTTTTTAACATGATATTTCACCTTTCTGTTATGTCTTTTGTGTTATCAATATAACATATCCATGCCGAAAATATATCAGGATATTGCTCTTTGTGTTATTTCATGTGGTATTCTGCCTGCGGATTATAATAGTAAATACTCAAAATTCAAAAGTGTGTTCAATTTTTTTTATTGAAAAAAAACACGGATAGTGTTATTATTATTTCAAGGAGGCGATATCTATGAAAAAATTACAGCTCGCTGCAATGATCCTGACTGCGTCAGTTGCCCTGACAGGCTGCTCCGGGGATACATCGGAAACGACGGTGTCCACGACAGCTTCTGTTGTGACGGATGCATCGGAGCAGACAACTCTTACAGATGCTGCCGCAGCTGATGAAACTACTGAAACAGATGAAACGACAGAGGAGATATCATACATGGAAAAGTATAAGGATATAATGGCAGTTCTTCCGCCCGAGGGTGCATTTGACAGGGCAGAGGAGTCTGAAAAGCCTGCATTTACGAAATACACCTACTATTCCCGTACAGCCGAGAGGGATTCAAGAGTAAATGTCCTGCTCCCTCCCGATTATTCCGAGGACAAGGAATATCCTGTGCTGTATGTGCTTCATGGCTACTATGACAACGAGGACTGGATGGCGAGGGATATAGTTGATATGAGCGACATGCTGGCAAATATGTACGACAGCGGCGAGGCAGAGGAGATGATAATCGTTTGTCCGTACATTTTCGTAAGCAAGGAGCTTGCATGGTGCACAGGAATGAATCTTACAAACTCGCTGTGCTATGATGAATTCATCAATGATCTTACCACTGATCTTATGCCCTTTATCGAAAGCACATTTTCCGTTGCAAAGGGCAGGGAGAACACTGCTGTAACAGGCTTTTCGATGGGCGGAAGAGAATCGCTGTTTATTGGATTTCAGCGCCCCGACCTTTTCGGTTATGTGGGAGCGGTAGCACCTGCGCCGGGACTTATCCCTGTTGAAGGCTCGGCAGACCACCCTGGACAGATGCAGAAGGAGGAGATGTGCTTTGAAGAGAATGCTCCGTATCTCCTGCTGATAAGCTGCTCCGACAGTGACGGCGTGGTCGGTTCATATCCTAAATCCTACCATAAGATACTTACGATGAACGAAACAGAGCATCTCTGGCATGAGATACCCCGTACAGGACATGATCACACCAGTGTAAAGCCGCATCTTTACAACTTCTGCCGTATGATATTCAAGGAGAGATAAGGAGCTTACGATGAGAATAGGTGTTGATTATTATCCCGAGCACTGGGACAGGGAATTGTGGGAAGCGGACGCAGACCTTATGCAGCAGACAGGGGTCGAGGTAGTGCGTCTTGCGGAGTTTGCGTGGTGCAGACTGGAGCCGCAGGACGGAGTATTCGATTTCAGCTGGCTTGATGAGTTTATCGCTATCCTTACGGAGCGTGGGATAAAGACAGTGCTGTGCACTCCCACGAACTGTCCGCCGCTGTGGTTTTATGAAAAATACCCCGATTCCGTACAGACGGAAAAGGACGGACGCAAGACCCGTACAGGAATACGTGGACACAGATGCATCAATGATCCCGATTTTCTGCGCTATGCCGAGCGCATAATAGACGTTATGACAAAGCGCTATGCCGATAACAGCTCCGTTATAGCATGGCAGATAGATAACGAGCTTGAAGCAAATTTCTGCTTCTGTGATACCTGCATAGGGAAATACCGCAGCTGGCTGAAGTCCAGGTATTCCACTATTGAAGCGGTAAACAAGGCTTACGGCAATACCATGTGGAGCGGTGAATACTCTTCATGGGAGCAGATACAGCCGCCCTTTGGCAGCTATCCCGATCCGTGGCTGAATCCCTCGTATATGCTGGACTTCAACCGTTACGCATCGGACAGCGTTGTGGAGCATATCAACTGGCAGGCGCAGCTTATCAGAAAAAACTGTCCTGACACGGAGATCACCACAAACGTATGGTTCTGTCGGAACATGCCGAATTTCTATGATGAGTTCAGCGGACTTGATTTCATATCTTACGACAATTATCCTGCAACACGGCTCCCTGACAATACCGAGGAGTGCTATTCCCATGCATTCCATCTTGACCTTATGCGAGGAGTTAAACGCAAAGGCTTCTGGATAATGGAGCAGCTGAGCGGCGGTCTGGGCTGCTGGGCGCCTATGGCAAGGACTACAGCTCCGGGGATGATAAAGAGCTATTCGCTTCAGGCGTTTGCTCACGGTGCAGATACCGTTGTACATTTCAGGTGGAGAAATGCTGTAAGCGGTGCGGAGATGTACTGGCACGGACTTATTGACCACTCAAATGTACCCGGCAGACGCTTCAGGGAGTTTTCAGAGCTTTGTTCAGAGGCAAAAACACTTAAGAGGCTCTGTGATACGAAGATAAGATCGGATATTGCGATACTCTATTCTCCCGAAGATGAGTACGCATTCAAGATACAGCCACAGACGAACGGCATGTATTATATGGAGCAGCCTATGCTGTTACATTCGGCATTCACGAAGCATGGACTTAATGTGGATATCATAAGTCAGCGTGAAGAGCTTTCGGGATACAGGATAATAGCTGCTCCTGAAATGTATCTTACTGATGAAGCGGTCGCAAAGCGGCTGTATGAGTTTGCTGAAAACGGCGGAACAGTGATACTCACAGACCGCAGCGGCGTCAAGGATGAGCACAACAAGTGCATCATGCAGCAGCTTCCGACCGTTTATCGCAAGCTTATCGGCAAATGGGGCGTTATGTCCATTACATATCAAAGCCCCCGAGAAGGAGCTTCCCTGGCACAACAGATGCGCGACGAGGGCTACACTGACGATCCATTCTCCACAAGCAAAGATGTCATTGAACCTCCGTATACAAGCGATATGGACGAAGATAACGAAGAGAAAGGGTGAATATCTTTGAAAGAAGAATATATCCAACGCGGTTATGACAACCAAAAGCAAGCATATATCCTTGACCGATACGTCAACGGTCTGTACGTTGGTTCCTTTACCGCCTATCTGAATCACAGAACACGCACGTTCAAGTGCTACCCTCGCACCCTTGCAAGTTTTGCGCCCCTTCAAGGCGTAATCATCTTACCCGAAACACAAGTAAAGCATCAGCTCTCA
>JAGAKC010000329.1 GCA_017848155.1 Oscillospiraceae bacterium
AAAATACTGCTGAATCGGTTCCTGAAGGTACAGATCTCCTCCATCCGAACAAGGCAATGTGTAAACCTTACACATTCAATGCACTTAATGAGGCTGCAAAAGCGTACTCCGCCGAACGCAGAAGATTACACGGTGACGATTGCAGCAGCATTAACGATGAAAAACTTTATAGTACCGTCGGCAAAATGTTCTGTAATTACTTTTCAATGACAAGTACGCAGAATTATGAGCCTTCGGAAAAATATTATGAATTTCTGAATATGTTCATAGAATCTATAGCATCTGATCCAGATATCCAAGATATTTTCAAGACATATATGGAAAAAGATAATGTGTAAGTGGACATGGAGAAAAGAAAGGTGGTGATAACCTTGTCCAACTATCATTTTGAAGCTACTGTAATAAGCCGAGGAAAAGGCAGGTCCTTGGCAAAATCGCTGAACTATATCACCGGCGAAAGGGTCAGGGACTCCTATCTCGGAAAGACTTATTACAGCAAAAGAGATGATGTACTTATGCAGAAGATATATCTGCCTGAAAACGTTCCGACACATTTCAATAATCTGCAGAGTCTCTGCGATGAAATGGATAAATGCGAAAAAAGATGTGATGCCAGGACTGCGAGGGCGTTTGTAGGGTCTTTGCCAAATGAACTCCCTTACGATAGCCTTGAACACATTGTTTCGTTTTTTATCAAGGAATGCTTTACATCGCGCGGTATTTGTGCCATAGCTGCAATTCACGAAGGCAGGAATGACGCTGACCCATCAAAGAATAATCCTCATGTACATATTATCACTGCAACAAGAACTGCTGATGAAAACGGATTCAGTAGAAACAAGTGCCGAGAGTACGATAATAAAGAGTACTTAAGGTACTGGAGGAAGCAGTGGGAGTTAGCTCAGAACCGCGCATACTCACACAATGGCAGAGATGAACGTGTAAGCTGCAAAAGCTATAAGGATCGTGATATAATTAAATTGAAACCCATCAGGCACCGATCTCGTATTGACTGGCAAAAGGAGCTTGAGGGACTTAATACTCTTAAAGATGATATAAATCGTGCAATCAAAAAAGCACGACAGCGTAAAGCTGAACGAGAGAGGGATGAGCTTTCCAGACAAAGATCAAGATAGATTACATCCCGCATCTCCCCTACCACTGATTATATATTCTCCCATTGAAGGAGGATTATATATGAAGAGATCAATATTACAACTTAACTCATTCAGTGACGGAAGCACCGAGAACACATACCGCACCGTTTTCAAGAATCAGCATGGCAGGACACTGTTCCTGTCGCTGGCTCTTGACGGAACGAAGTGCAGTATTCTTGACTGCTTCTACACCGACCGCAATCAGGGAAAGTCAGAGGCACAGCGGCGCAATGTAAGACCGCTTCTGCTGAAATCTTTTTCTTTCCCGACTGACAAGCTACTGTCAGTAATCGAGGCAGAGCTTGACAAGCTATTCTATGGTGTGGAATTTACAGAGGATGACACCCGTGAGCTGCCGCTTGCGGAATACCTTGCAGTAAGATCCTCTGACCGCATACGAAAGTATCATTTCCTTATTCTTGAAGGCAGCGGCAACAGCGTCAATGGCTTGCCTTCAACGCTTAGGACTCGGCTCAAAAACAAACTTCATCGCTCTGTCTATCTTGAGCTGTGCTACTTTGGTGACGGAAAGGGCGTCGTTAAGGAGTGCTACTACTATGACCGCAGCTATATTCGTCAGGACATCAGAGTGATGCCCCCGATGCTGACCAGCTGCTTCTTCCCTTACGACCGCCAGCATATAATTGATCTTGTAAATAATGAAATATGCTGTAATTTCACACATATAATTATTACCAATGGCAACGAAGGTGTTGACATCGGTTCTGACCCTACGCCGATATGCGGCGCGATCTAGGAGGTAATATAAATGGCTGAACTTATTACAGAGTACATTGACGCTAAGAATATCGCTCACACCGTACAGCATATTACTGTACCCAGTGAGGACAACTATGAGAAGGAACGGCTTACTGAAGAGCTTTACAGTGTACTGTCCAGGAAAAAGGACAGCAGCATGACGCAGTAACATTCAGTACAACAGAAAGGAAGTTTAATTATGGCTATTATATTATACGCAAGTAAGCATATTGAACACATATCAGATACTAGTTGCCAAGATCAACTCGAATCCTATCAAGATCTTCTGAAATATAAAGAAGATAATGAGGAAATTATCACGATTTATGATAACGATTCATCTAGTGAAAATATCTGCGACGATAGTATTCAAAGTATTATGAGTTTGGTGCGCAAGGGTGATATTAGTGCAATTTTCATATATAGTGTTAATGCGTTATCACACTCATTACAGGGTTTTATCAATTATATTATTGAATTCGATAAATACAGTGTAACATTAGTATCCATATCTGAAGGTTTGGTTTCCTCAACGCCAGAAGGTAAAAAAGCCATATATCAACTGATGTTGATTGACGCTATGGAGAGAAGTAATTTCTGTATAAAAATTGGCACATCAGTTACAGATTTCATCGAAAGAAATGAGAAGTACAATGAAGCCCTATGCACGTATTTCTTAAGGAGGTCACCCATTGGCGATAGTACTGTACGCCAGAAAATCCGTCGAGCGTGAGAACAGTATAAGCTGCGAAACACAGCTGAAATACTGCAGGAGTATGCTGAAACCCGACGAACAGGATGAACAGATCATCAAAATCGTTGATAATGGATACTCGGGCGGTAATGTCAACCGTGACGGATTTCAGAAGATGATGAAGCTGATACATCAGGGCAGGATCAGTAAAGTCGTCGTCTACAAGGTAGACCGAATAAGCCGTTCCCTGTCGGACTTCGTTAATATTATGGAGGATTTCAAGGAGCATCATGTGGAGTTCGTATCTTCGCAGGAGGCCTTTGATACCTCGTCGCCTTACGGTGAGCTTATCATAAAAATACTGGTCGTGTTTGCGGAGTTTGAGCGAAACTCAATCATTGAGAGAGTTACTCAGGCGTATGCACACCGCAGTGAGATGGGCTTTTACATGGGCGGCAGACAGCCTTACGGCTTTGAGCTGATACCAGCCATCATCAACAATATCAAGACCAAGAAGTTAAGCGGTATTCCAAGCCAGATCGAGCAGATAAGGTACATATTTAATGTCTATGCTCAGGAGAATGTTTCTCTGCGCAGGCTGTTGGATATCTTACTTGGCGAGGGTAAAACTCCCCTCAACGGCAGTGAGTGGACTACCGCAAAGCTTTCTTCAATACTGAGGAACCCTATCTACGTCAGAGCTGATTCTGATGTTTACGATTACTACGAAAGCCGCGGCGTACAGATGATATCTGACATATCCGAGTTCAAGGGTATCAATGGCGCACAGCTTTACGGCAAGACGAAGCACAAGCACGATGATCCCGACTGGTCGGATATGAAGCTGGTGCTTATGCCGCACAGAGGTGTCGTGGATTCAGATGTGTGGCTGAAATGTCAGCATAAGCTGATACAGAACAAGCAGATACACAAAAGTGTGTCGAACAAGACAAGCTGGCTTGCGGGCAAGATAGTCCGCGAGAAATGCGGTCACACAATGACCACCATCAAGGGAAACGTCAACAAGCAAGGCGTGATGCGCAGGTACTTCAACTGCACTGGCAAATCCCACAAGCGAAAATGCACTGGCCCCAATATGACGATATATGCCGAAAACCTTGAAAATATGGTCTACGACTGTATCACCGAAAAGCTGCGTGAGATGAAGGATGCTAAGTTCACGACAGCTAAAACTGACTCGACAGAGGTCAACGAACTCAAACTTCGCATCAAGGAAATTGAGAAGAAAGAGGAAAATCTGGCAGAAAACCTGCTTGAAGGCAAGCTGGAAGGCGCACTGCTGGAGATAGCCAACAACAAGGCAGCCTCGCTTAAGAAGGAAAAACAGGCAATTCTTAATCAGATAGAGTCACTCAAAACTAACGCTGCCGATGCAGGAACAGTGATAAATCTGGCGAAGTCCTGGAAGAATGCGGATTATGACCGAAGAAAGGCGGTCGCAGGCATTATGATCCAAAA
>JAGAKC010000330.1 GCA_017848155.1 Oscillospiraceae bacterium
GAAAAAAACCGCAGAAGGGCACTATGCTCGGTTGATGTGAAAGGAAGATAGTATGTCACAGGCGTTACTGTTTTTATGCGCAGTGAGCGGCAATGATGGCTTTCGTCACTCTATGCGCAGCACCTCGAGATTTCTCGGAAACGAGTATCTGATAACATATGTACTGTGTATAGCGGCGTTCATTTTTGCGCTGATATGCTCGGCAAGGGTGAAGTCCACCTATGCAAAATACAGCAGGATAAACAGCAGGCGGCATCTCGCCGCATGGCAGGTGGCAAGGCAGATACTCGACAACAACGGTCTTTACGATGTGACGATAGTGCACATCAGCGGCCATCTGACCGACAATTTCAATCCGAAAACAAAGGTAGTTTCGCTGTCCGACAGCGTATACGACAGCACCTCGCTCGCTGCGATAGGGGTTGCGGCGCACGAGTGCGGTCACGCTATCCAGCATGAAAAGGGATATGTGCCGATAAAGGTGCGCTCCGCTTTCGTGCCGCTGGCACAGCTTGGCTCAAGCGCTTATTTGTTTATTTTCTTTATCGGTCTTATCATGAACAACGACCTGCTGGTGAATATCGGCATCATCCTTTTCGCTTTCGTGGTGCTGTTTCAGCTGGTGACGCTCCCTGTGGAGTTCAATGCAAGCTCCCGTGCCATGAAAACACTGGAAAGAGAGCTGATACTGGAGCGTGACGAGCTGTCCCCCGCACGAAAGACGCTCAATGCGGCTGCCATGACCTATGTGGCGAGCCTTGTGGTGTCGATAACACAGCTGTTAAGGCTGCTTGCAAGGGCAAGGAGCAGACGATAATACTTCTTGAAAGGAACTGACAACATGGCGGACGCACGACTTACGGCGGTGAAGATGCTGCTTAAGATGGAGGACAGCGACTCCTACTCAAATATACTTCTTGACAACGTCCTGTCCGAGGCAGGTCTTTCCGACAGGGACAAGGCATTCGCTGCGGCGCTGTTTTACGGAGTTACCGAGCGGCGCATGACCCTTGACTACATCATAGCGCAGAATTCAAAGATACCCTTTGAAAAGCTGGACAGGGCGGCGGTGGAGATACTTCGTGCAGGTCTGTATCAGCTGCTCTATATGTCAAACGTCCCCGAAAGCGCTGCCGTAAACGAGAGCGTGAAGCTGTGCAAGAAGCTGAAAGTATTCTCCGCACAGGGCTTCGTAAACGGCATGCTGCGCAGCTTTGTACGAAACGGAAAGAAGATAAGCTACCTTGGTCTTGACAGGGCGGACAGGCTTTCCATCGAGTACTCCTGCCCGAAATGGCTGGTGGAGAAATGGATAGAGGAATACGACGTGGAGCGCACTCTTAAGGCGCTTAAGGCGTCTGTGGGAAAGCCGCCCGTGTACGCAAGGGTCAATACCTTAAAGACCACCGCTGACAAGCTGATAGCGGAGCTTTCAAAGGACAGGATATCCGCAAAGAAGTACATGGGACTTGATGACTGCGTGGTGCTGGAAAAGACGGGCGATATCGAAAGCTCCAAAGCATTCAGGGCAGGTCTTTTCCATGTGCAGGATATCTCGTCGCAGCTGTGCTGCCTTACGCTGCGCCCCGTGGTGAACGAAACTGTGATAGACATGTGCGCAGCTCCCGGCGGAAAGAGCTTTACCATGGCGGAGCTTATGGGCAACAACGGCACGCTGCACAGTCTTGACCTGCACGATATGCGTGTGGGTCTTATCGAGGACGGCGCAGAGCGTCTGGGCATCCGCATAATAAAGGCGCAGCAGAACGACGCCACAAGGTATAATCCCGAGCTTCCGCAGGCTGACAGAGTGCTTTGCGATGTTCCCTGCTCGGGGTTGGGCGTCATCCGCCGCAAGCCTGAGATAAAATATAAAGACCCTGCGGAGTTTGAGGGACTTCCCGAGATCCAGCGCAGGATACTTGAAACTGCATGCAAATACGTAAAGGTTGGCGGTACGCTGGTGTACTCCACCTGTACCTTGAGCCGTGCGGAGAACGACGATGTGGTGGACGCTTTCGCACAGGTGCACCCCGAGTTCTCTCCCATCGTGCAGACCGTACCCTATGCGGGAGCGGAGAACAGCTTCAAGCGCAGCTACTTCCCCGATGAGAACGGCGGCGACGGATTCTTTACAGCGTCATTCAGGAGAATAAAGTAAATGGAACAGCAAAAGATAGACATTCTGTCCCTCTCAAAGGAGGAGCTTACGGCGGAGCTTGTCGCAATGGGCGAAAAGGCTTTCCGTGCAAAGCAGATATACGAGTGGCTGCATGTCAAAAAGGTCAGTGATTTTTCTCAGATGAGCAATATTTCTGCACAACTGAGAGATGAGCTTGAAAGAAAATTTTGTCTAAAATCACTAATTATTAAAAAAAGACTTGTATCGGACATAGATAATACGGTAAAATACTTATATGGTCTGCCTGACGGTGAGTCGGTGGAAACAGTGCTTATGGAATACAAGCACGGCAACAGCCTTTGCATCTCCACTCAGGTTGGCTGCAGGATGGGCTGCCGCTTCTGTGCGTCTACCATCGCAGGCTTCGTGCGGCATCTGCTGCCGTCGGAGATGCTGCTTCAGATATACGAAACAGAGCGTGACAGCGGTCGCCGTGTGGACAGCATAGTGCTTATGGGCATAGGTGAGCCGCTGGATAACTTCGACAATGTTATGAAGTTCCTTTCGCTGCTCAATTCCGAGGGCGAGGGCATGAGCCTGCGCCATATCTCCCTTTCCACCTGCGGCATAGTGGACAGGATATACGAGCTTGCCGAGATGAAAACAGGTCTTACGCTGTCCATCTCGCTTCATGCTGCGACAGATGAAAAGCGCAGCTCCATAATGCCGATAAACAAAAAGTACGATCTTGAACAGCTTATGACAGCCTGCCGTCACTATTTCAAAAAGACGGGCAGGAGGATAAGCTTTGAATACTCCCTTATCGAGGGAGTCAATGATACGGAGCAGTCCGCAAACGAGCTTATAAAGCTGCTTAAAGGAATGCTCTGCCATGTGAATCTTATCCCGATAAACGAGATACGTGAGCGTGACTTCAGAAAGAGCCGCTTCGTGGAGCGTTTCCGGAAGCGTCTTACCGACGCAGGGATAAATGCGACGGTGCGGCGCACCCTCGGCGCAGATATCAATGCGGCGTGCGGACAGCTGCGCAGGGAGGATAAGGAGCACGTAAAGTCACAAGAGGCGGTGAGCGAATGAAGGTATACAGCAAAACAGATATAGGACTTCAGCGTGAGGAGAATCAGGACACCGTATGGGCAGAGATGCTGGGTGAGAATGCATGCGCTGCGGTGCTGTGCGACGGCATGGGCGGCGAGCGCTCGGGCGGTCTTGCAAGTCAGATGGCGGTGGACATAATCTCCAAAAGGATAAAGGAGAGCTTCTCCGACATGATGAACAGAAATTCCGTAAGGAATCTGCTCATCACGGCGGTCATCGCCGCAAACAGCATCGTGTACGAAACTGCACAGAAAGAGGCTGACAGGTCGGTGATGGGCACCACATGCGTTGCTGCGATCGTTTTCGGCGGCTGTGCGTACATAGTGAATGTCGGCGACAGCCGTGCATATCACCTTTTCACCTCGGACGAGGATGAGTGCATCCGTCAGATAACCCGTGACCACTCCCACGTGAGAGAGCTTATCGAGCGCGGCGAGATAACCGAGGAGGAGGCAAAGACTCATCCCAAGAGGAACAAGATAACCCGTGCCATCGGCGCTGACAGCAACGTAACTCCCGATTACTTCGAGCTTGATATCAGCGACGGGGATAAGCTGCTGCTGTGCTCTGACGGGCTTACGTCCTACGGTGACGATATGGATATACTTGATATCTGCTTCGAGGTGCCGTGTGAGGAGCTTGCGGACGCACTTGTAAGATACGCAAACAACAACGGCGGTCACGACAATGTTTCCGTTGTGATAGTGGATGTGTGAGATAGGGCGGAAGTCGGTAACAGAATGGTTACAACAGGCGTAAAATCTTTACAATTTGTTTACAATCCTGCCTAATCGGTTGACAAAAGCCGCAATGCATGATACTATTATTTGTGTAGGATAAATATTCGTTTTTATAGGTCGCAGGCGCTTCCATACGGCGCAGGCGTGATACATATATCGTATGGAGAAATGGCGGAAGATCAATGGATAGCAATATCGGAAAGAAGCTGGACGGAAGATATGAGCTGCTGGAGCTTATCGGCGTTGGCGGCATGGCTGATATCTACCGTGCAAAGGATATCGAGGAGGATCGTGTCGTTGCGGTCAAGATCCTCAAGACGGAATTCGCAGGCAGCGATGAGTTCCTGCGCCGTTTCCGCAACGAGTCCAAGGCGATAGCTCTGCTTTCTCACCCCAATATCGTGAAGATATATGATGTTGGCTTCACAGAGAAGGTGCAGTTCATCGTTATGGAGTATGTTGACGGCATTACTCTGACGGACTACATCGAGCAGCAGGGCGTGCTCAAATGGCGTGATGCGGTGCACTTCACCGTGCAGATATTAAAGGCGCTCCAGCATGCTCATGACAGGGGCATCGTCCACCGTGACGTCAAGTCCTCAAATGTTATGCTGCTGCGTGACGGTACTATCAAGGTCATGGACTTCGGCATCGCACGCTTCAACCGTGAGAACAACAAGACCATGTCCGAAAAGACCATCGGCTCTGTGCACTACATAAGCCCTGAGCAGGCTCGCGGCGATATCACCGACGAGCGCAGCGATATCTATTCCGTTGGTATCGCACTTTATGAGATGGTAACAGGCAAGAAGCCGTTTGACGGCGACACTCCCGTTTCCATTGCGCTTATGCATATGCAGAGCACTCCCAAGAAGCCTACCGAGCTCAACAGCACCGTACCCGAGGGTCTGGAGCAGCTTATCCTGCGTGCAATGCAGAAGGAGCCTAACCAGCGCTACCAGACGGCAGGCGAGATGATAAAGGACCTTGAGGAGCTTAAGAAGGACCCCGGTATCATCTTCGAGTACAAGTATAACTCCACAGACGGTACCACAAAGTACTTTGACCGTCCCATCCCCGCAGCAGAGCAGGAGAAGCCACGCCGCCGCAGGGAGCCTGTATACGAGGAGCCTGAGGAGGATGACGAGTACGAATACGATGACGACGATGACGACGAGTACGAGGAGCGCCGCTCTCCGCTGATACCTATCCTTTTTGCGGTGGGTACTGCGTTTATCATTGCGGCTGTGTTCCTTGTGCTGTTCCTGATAAATCAGTATTTCGGACCTGACGCTCATTCCTCCGCTGCTGCAAGCGGAAGCAACGACAGCGTGGGCAGCTCCTCCACCATAAGCGTAACAGCGGGTGACGAGTTCACTATGCCGAACCTTGTAGGCTACTCATGGGACGAGGCGAACGAGAAGTACGGCTCTTATATGGTTCTCGTGGCACAGCAGGAGTGGTCCGAGTTCACAAAGGACGAGATCTTCCATCAGGAATTCCCCGAGGGAAGAAAGGTCAAGGTCGGCGCTACCGTTACAGTCAAGGTCAGCAAGGGCATAAAGCAGGTCGAGGTACAGGATTTTGCAGATCGTACCGTTGACGCTGCGGAGCGTCAGCTCAAGAAGGACGGCTTCAAGGTCAAGAAGACCTACGAGGAGAGCGATGATGTGGCTAAGAACAACATCATCAGGACCGAGCCTGCCGCTCATGAGCAGGCACCTCAGGGCTCGACCGTTACTCTTATCGTAAGCCTTGGCGCTAAGGATACGCTGATGGCTGTTCCGAAGCTCACCATTATGCCTATCGAGGAAGCGCTGGAGCGCTGCGAGGAGTACTACCTCAATCCTGAGATCAAGATGGTGGACAGCGAGGAGCATGAGGAGGGCATAGTTATCTCCCAGAGCATCGACCCCGGTGAATTCGTTGACAGAAATACCGATATCATACTTGAGGTAAGCTCGGGCGAGGTTCCCGAGAAGGAGACCAAGATCAAGCTCACCATTCCCAAGTCCGCCGAGGGCGAGTTCGAGTTCAAGTACTACGTTGAGGGTCTGCTGGATACCGAGCGTGGCGAGGAGATTCGTGATATCAGTCTGCCCTCCAACAAGGAGCTGACATATATCATCACCGGTAAGCCCGGCGAGAGCAAGGAGCTTTGCGTAAAGGTCACATCCACAACGACGGGCGCAAGCGGCAACTGGTATGTCGTAAACGTTGAGTTCAACGAGGATCCCGAGAAGAAGCCTGACATCAAGCAGATCGAGAAGAATCAGAAGATATTTGAAGAGCTGCTGAATGCGGAGGCTGCGGATACAACGGAGAGCGGAGATACCACTACTTCGGAGGCAGGAGATACTGCCGATACGAGCGAGGCTCCCGTTACAGAGGAGATACCCGACCAGCCTGACGAAACTCAGGAGCAGGCAGAGGATCCCGAGACCTCTGAGAACGAGGAATCCTCTCCCGAGGCAGCAGGCGGTATTCCTGTAGCTTGATAAACTACC
>JAGAKC010000331.1 GCA_017848155.1 Oscillospiraceae bacterium
ATGCCCGTGATCGTTTTCCTGTTTGCGCCAAGAGCCACACCAAGACGGTTTATCTCGGTCATGCCTCTCGTCATCAGCGCTGCTACGGTATTGTCGCCGAGCTTCATTCCACGTGCTATTCCGCATCCGAGAGCGATAGGATTCTTAAGCACTCCGCCCAGCTCGCAGCCTGCAACATCGTCGTTGATGTATATCCTGTACAGCTCGTTTGACAGTGTATTCTGGATATATTGTGCGGTGTCGGGGTCATAGGTCGCACATACCTCGGTGGTAGGAATAAGGCGGGCGACCTCCTCTGCGTGACAGGGACCTGTTATGACGCCTGTTTTATTCAGCGGAAGCTCCTCAAGGATTATCTGTGACAGGCGGTTTCCCGTATCTGCTTCAAGTCCCTTGCTGACGTTTATTACAACAGTGGAGCTGTCCATAAACGGCTTTACGGTCTGTATCGCTTCACGGAAGAAGGGGGAGGGGATAGCGACCAGTACTATATCTGCTCCGCTTACGCAGGCAGGGTCGGTGGTGACCTTAAGTGCGTCGGGCAGCTTTACCCCTGGAAGCAGACGCTTGTGCTCACGCTCTGCTGTCAGCTGCTGCGCCTCCTGTTCAAACTTTGTCCAGGTGATGACCTCGTGACCGTGTGCGGTCAGCATAACACCGAGCGCCGTGCCGTAGCCGCAGCCGAGTATCGTTATCCTTGCCATAGGGTTTACCTCCGTTTATGTTTTTGCTTTTTCGCCGAGCTTCTTTTCGGTATGAGTCAGAAGCCTCTGGATATTTCCACGGTGCATGAATACGATAAGTCCTGCTGTACAAGCAGCGAGTATCGTATTTATTATGCCTGACGGATCATTATCTATGAAATGCGTGAAGATAAGTGCTGTTATGAAGAAGCAGGACGAAGCGATACAGCTTCCGAGGGAAACGTATCTGGTTATTGCGACCAGTATTATGAATATCGAAAGCAGGATGACCGCAGAGCGCCAGTCCAGTGTAAATATCGCAGAAATAGCGGCAAGAACGCCCTTTCCGCCCTTAAAGCCGTAGTATACAGGGAATACGTGACCAACGACCACCATGAGGGTCGCCATATAGCCTATCCAGTTCATACCGAGCGTCAGGTCAAGGGTATCTATTCCGCCGATGTATAGGAACGACAGACGAACTGCAATGACCGATAAAACAGCCTTTGCCACATCACCGAGAAGCACTATACCTGCGATAGCCTTACCCTGTGTGCGCAGGGTGTTTGTAAGTCCTGCGTTTCCGCTTCCCATTGAGCGGATGTCCTTGCCCATCCTGATCTTTGTCACGATTATTGATGTATTGATGCCGCCCAGAAGATATGGTACGACAAGCATTATGATATAACATATCCATTCCATTTTGAAATAATATCCTTTCAATCGGCGCTGCCGAGTCTTTTTATATCCGGATTTTTGTCACGCATATAGGCAAATGCTACTGCGCAAAGTCCGTCAACAGGGCAGGGCATAAGCGTAACTTTTGCACTGTCGTTCAGATAGAGCAGCAGATCTTTCCTTTTGGTTGTTATGGCTGAAATATCCTTATAGCGGACAATGATCATTCGTCGGTTGCAATAGAAAAGCACCATATCAGACATATAGTGGTGATTCTCTGCCTTTTTTGCGTCAGGATACTCTGAAAATAGCTCTTCTGCGTGCTCTTCAGATAATGATGCGACCTGCTTTCTGAAGTGCAGAGGTGCAATAATATATACACTCACGCACTGATAGATAAGCATCGCTGCGAAAAAAACAGTTACAGCAATACCCAGCCATGCCAGATCATCGTTTGTGTAGACTCCCGCAAGTAACATTCCGCCTATTACGCAAGCCACGGATAATAAATATCCGAGCGTCGGGGTCAGGTGGTATTTGTAGAAGTCTTTCAGAATCTGCTTCATTACTCTCCTCTTTCACGGACAGTGATCTTAATAGGAGTTGCGGTAAGTCCGAAGGTATCCCTTATCTGGTTTTCGATATATCTCTGATAGGAATAGTGGAAAAGCTCCTTGCTGTTGCAGAATACAACGAAATTCGGGGGATTTGTAGACGCCTGCGTCATGTAGTAGAGCTTCAGGCGCTTGCCCTTGTCGGAGGGCGGCTGCACTCTGGAGGTAGCGTAGCTCAGCATATCGTTCAGTACACCTGTGGATATGCGGATGGAGTGCTGCTCGTGAACATGCTTTATCATATCGAAGAGCTTGTCCACTCTCTGACCCGTCTTTGCGGAGATAAATATGAACGGAGCATAGGACATGAACGAGAAATCCACCTCAAGCTTCTGGGTAAATTCCTTCATCGTCTTGTCGGTCTTGTCGGGGATAGCGTCCCATTTATTTACGGCAATAACGCAAGCCTTGCCCTTGTCGTGGGCGTAGCCTGCAACCTTGCTGTCCTGCTCTGTAAAGCCGACAGTGGCGTCGATAACGATAACGCACACATCCGCTCTGTCCACAGCCATAAGCGCTCTCAGCACGCTGAAATGCTCGATGTTTTCTGTGACCTTTGCTTTTCTGCGCATACCTGCCGTGTCGATGAAGATGAACTTCTCGCCGTTTCTTTCGATGGTGGAGTCTATCGCATCACGTGTAGTACCTGCGATATCCGATACGATGGAGCGCTCCTCGCCTGCGATGTAGTTGATAAGGGAGGACTTGCCCACGTTAGGCTTTCCTATAACTGCGACCTTTATCGCATCCTCTTCATAGTCGTCCTCTGTGTCGGGGGGCAGCTGGTCGAATACCGCTTCAAGCAGGTCGCCTGTGCCGTGTCCGTGTACGGAGGATACAGCGATAGGATCGCCAAGTCCGAGATTATAGAACTCGTATATCTCAGGTGGCGGCTCACCTATACCATCGACCTTGTTCACGGCAAGCACCAGCGGCTTTCCGCTCTTCATAAGCATGGCTGCGACCTCACTGTCGTTTGCGGTCACGCCTGTTGTGATGTCGGTCACGAATATTATTGCGTCTGCACGCTCAATGGCGAGCATTGCCTGTTCTCGCATCTGGGCAAGAATGACGTCGTCCGTCTTTGGCTCGATGCCTCCCGTGTCGATAAGCATGAACTCCTTGTTCAGCCACTCGCACTTGCTGTATATCCTGTCACGGGTAACGCCGGGCTTATCGTCAACTATGGACAGTCGCTTTCCCACCAGCTTGTTGAATAATGTGGACTTTCCGACGTTGGGTCTGCCCACGATAGCTACTACCTGCATCTTATACCTCTCTTTCGTTTACGGGGTACTATTTTTATGTATCTCATATAGTACCTGAACATACTTATACTATTTTAGTATACCACATTTTAAGCGGATTTGCAAGCCGAAACAGGCTTTTTGCGCAAAATAATGTCCTTTGCAGCTGCACCGTATCGCAAAAAAATCCCCCGACTAAAACTGTCGGGGGACTCTCGTATACAATTTTGTATTACACGAAACTGAAATTATGCTTCCTTAGCGATAACAACCTTATCATTGTAATAACCGCAATTTCCGCAAACTCTGTGGGGGAGCTTGAGCTCACCGCACTGCTTGCAGCGTGAGAAAGCAGGTGCGGATAACTTCCAAACCTGTGAACGTCTCTTATCACGTCTTGCACGAGAAACTTTTCTCTTCGGAACTGCCATTATTGCACCTCCTCCATATAACATTAATCATACTTTACAGAGCCGCATACACGAACTCTTTTATAGTCACGCTTAATATTATATCACGCGAATTGAAATTTGTCAAGTTTTTTTTTCAAATCAGCCGACAAACTTTTTAATATTGTCAGAAAGTTCAGAATTGTCAGCGGAAATAGTGCAGGTGATTGTTGTATCTGCTGAAATCTTCTCCAGCTTCTCGAACATCTCGCCAACCTTGTTGTAATCTCTGCCGATGATCCTGAGTGTAGCGTCTACAAAAATATCTGTGCAGTCGTGGTCCGATGCAAGGATACCTGCGATGAAGCCGTAGAATGCATCGTAGCCCTCTACGTTATAATCCTCGATATTTACAAGACGTACCTTGTGGGTGATGTCTGTATTGAGAGAAGAACCCTTCTGGATAGCAACAACGTTGCCCTTAGAAGCCTTTTCTGCCTCGTGGATCGCGTCGATCAGTACCTTGGTCTTGCCGGAACCTCTTTTGCCTGTGATAAGTTTAATCATAATAGTGACCTCCGTGTTTTTATATTAAATTAAGGAGCTTAATGTAACCTTAATTAATGCCTAATTTTGCTTCGAGCACAGCTCTGTCAGCCTCGTAACCGGGCTTTCCGAGAAGTGCGAACATGTTTCTCTTGTAGCTCTCAACTCCGGGCTGGTCGAAGGGATTTACGCCCATCAGATAGCCGCTTATTGCGCAAGCCTTTTCAAAGAAGTAGATGATGTAGCCGAGATTGTACTCGTCAAGCTCAGGAACTTCAAGGATCATGTTGGGAACGCCGCCCTCTGTATGAGCGATAACAACACCCTCAAATGCCTTTCTGTTTACAACAGACATGTTCTGGTTCGACAGGAAGTTAAGACCGTCGATGTTGTCAGGCTCGTCCTCAAGGAAGTATTCCTTCTGGGGCTTATCGAACTGGATAACAGTTTCAAAAAGCACCTTGGAGCCGTCCTGAATGAACTGACCGAGGGAATGCAGGTCGGTGGAGAATACTGCGGAGGAGGGGTAAAGACCCTTGTTGTCCTTGCCCTCGGATTCGCCGTACAGCTGCTTCCACCATTCGTTCATCATTGTCATGCAGGGCTCGTAGTCGACGAGGATTTCGGTCTTCTTGCCCTTGTTGTGCAGAATGTTTCTGTATGCTGCGTACTTGTAGCAGTCGTTTGCGGCAAGATCACAGACGGAATATGCCTCGCGTGCGTCAGCGGCACCCTGCATCATACCGTCGATGTCGATGCCTGCAACCGCGATGGGAAGCAGACCGACAGCGGTCAGAACGGAGTAGCGTCCGCCGCAGTCATCCGGAACGACGAATGTTTCGCAGCCCATTTCATCAGCAAATGCCTTCAGCGTACCCTTCTGTCGGTCGGTCGTGATGAAGACGCGATCCTTGATACAGTCCGGACCGTACTTCTTGATCAGCATGTCGCGGAAAATACGGAA
>JAGAKC010000035.1 GCA_017848155.1 Oscillospiraceae bacterium
CGGCAACGTGAGCTACAATGTACCTGCAGGCACACAGCCGGGCACGGTGTTCAGGCTCCGTGGCAAGGGCGTGCAGAAGCTGCAGCGCAGTGACAGGGGCGACCAGATGGTGAAGGTCATCGTAGAGGTCCCGAAGAACCTTTCAAAGAAGCAGAAGGAAGCGCTCCAGGCTTTCGAGGACACGCTTGACGACAAGAATTATGAAAAGCGCTCGTCTTTCTTTGACAAGATAAAGGACCTGTTCAAGTAATAACGTATAGCACCCCCTTTGTGGCAGGAAACAGCTGCCGTAAAGGGGGTACTTTTATTTGGGCGCAAAAAAACTGACTCCGCATGAAGCGAAGTCAGTCTGTTTTTTAGGTCCATCCGTGAGGATAGTCCTATGTACACGTTATATTCCGTTATTCCGTTTTTTCCTCGTTCTTCTTCAGCAGATCTCTGATCTCTGTCAGCAGAACGATCTGAGGATCGGGAGCGGGCTCGGGCTTGGGAGCTTCCTCCTCCTTCTTCTTCAGCTTCTCTGCCTTTGTCCTGATGGTGGTGATGACCTTGACCATTGCGAATACGCATACTGCGATCAGCAGGAAGTTTATCAGTGCGTCAAGGAACACGCCGTATCTGATGGCAAGCTCCTCCTTGATCTCGCCTGCGGCGTTTTCATCTGCTTCTGCAAGCACGACTTTAAGCGCCGCAAAGTCGATGTTGCCCGTCAGGAGACCCAGCGCAGGCATGATGAGGTCGGAAACCACGCTGTTTACGATCTTTGTGAAAGCACCGCCGATGATGACGCCGACTGCCATGTCGATAACGTTGCCCTTGGAGATGAACTCCTTAAATTCTGTAAAGATGGATTTTTTCTTGTCTGCCATGATGGTCATTCCTTTCGTCTTTTACTTTTATCAGCATCTTAAGCCGTATTCACGGTATTTGCAGCTGCCCTTCATGTTGCAGTCCTCGCAGTTGCGGCGCTTGCGGTCAAGCTCGCCCTTTGAAAGACCGATTATGCCGACGATGGTCTTTTTTGGAGTCAGCATGTGAGTCGCCGTGCAGCACACGCCTATCTTTCTCACTGCGTCAACGCTTGCTATCAGCAGGGGAGCGCACTGTATCGGGAAATCACCGTAGCCTGCGCCGTATATCCATGTGGTGGAGTAGCCGCTCATATTGCTGAGGATATCACGTCTTGCGTCCTCTGCGACCTGCTCGACCATGGCGTTTGCCAGAGCGTCGGATATCACCGCCTTCATGGAGTCGCTGACATCCAGCTTCTTAAGGTACCTGTCTGCGTCCGAGGACAGCGTAGCGCATATCACGGCAGCCTTGTCGCAGCTGCGCAGATGATCGTAGATATCCTTGCCCTCAAGCAGGAAATCGCAGTCCGAAAGGTGCAGCAGCCTGCCCTCTCTCATTACATTGAAAACACGCCATACGAACTGCGGACGTGCCTCCTTCAGCAGCTCACGCTCGCACTCGTCGATAACTGCGCTTATCTTCTCGTCGGGCGCTTCCTTGTAGCCCATGTAGCGCAGTGCCTCTGTCCTGTTTATCTTTGCGATCTCGCTGATCATGTTCGTATCACCTTTTCTACACTTTCTGTTATTTTTCGTGCGATGTACGGGTCGTTCATCGTATACAGGTGTATTCCGTCAACTCCGTGCGCCACAAGATCTATTATCTGATCCACCGCATATGCTATACCTGCGTCACGCATCGCCTCGGTGTTGCTTTCGTATCGCTGTATCATCTTTGCGAATTTCGGCGGCAGGCTCGCACCGCACATGCCCACCATGCGCTGTATCTGCTTTGCATTGACGCAGGGCATTATTCCTGCTTCTATCGGCACGTTTATGCCTGCGATGCGTGCCTTTTCAAGAAACTCATAGAAGAACGTGTTGTCGAAGAAGAGCTGTGAGATAAGGTGCTCCGCTCCTGCTTCCACCTTCTTTTTCAGATTGATGATATCCTCGACGATGCTTGCGGACTCACCGTGACCCTCGGGGTAGCAGGCGCCCGAAAAATGCAGGTCGCTGCGTGGCTTCATGTATTCGATGAGGTCGCTTGCGTGCCTGAAATCGTCCTTCGGGGGGATATCGGGGTTGATATCTCCACGCAGTGCAAGCACATTCTCCACACCGTGCTGACGGAAGTCCTCCATTATGCGGTCGATATCCGCCTTTGTGGAGTTTACGCAGGTCAGATGCGCTATCGCCTCTGTATGGCAGTGCTCCTTTATGTAGGTGACAAGCTCCCTTGTGGAGCAGCCTGCCGCCGTGCCGCCTGCGCCGTAGGTGACGCTTATGAAGTCGGGGCGAAGTGCGCTCAGCTCCTCCAGCGTCTTGTGGATATTCCTTATGGCTCCGTCCTTTTTGGGCGGAAATATCTCGAACGAAAAGACCGTCTTTCCGTTTTCAAACAGGGATGATATCTTCATTTGTGTATCCTCTTTTATCAGGTATCGTTAAGTATCTTTTTAAGTCCCTCTGCAAGCTGTGCGGGGCAGGACGTGGGCTTCATGCCGCAGCGTATGCCCTGAAGACGGGAGATGACCTCGTCGACCTCCATGCCCTCAACGAGCCTTGAGATGCCCTTGAGATTTCCGTCACAGCCGCCTATCACCTTAAGCGATGTGACCCTGCCGTCCTCCACGTCAATTATCATCTTGCGTGAGCAGACGCCACGTGGTGTGTATTCGTAGGTCATATGCCGCTCCCTACCTCTGACTTTCCGTCCACACATCCGCCACAGCCTTTGCCACTGCGTCCGCAACGGACTTGTCCAGTGCGCTGGGGATTATGTAGTCCACAGAAAGCCTGTCCTCGGGGATGTAGTCTGCGATGGCATGCGCCGCCGCAAGCTTCATCTCCTCGGTGATAGCCTTTGCACGCACGCTGAGTGCGCCCTTGAATATTCCGGGGAATACCAGTACGTTGTTTATCTGATTGGGGTAGTCGCTCCTGCCCGTGCCGACGATGTAAGCGCCCGACTGCTTTGCAAGGTCGTAGGTTATCTCGGGGTCGGGGTTTGCCATGGGGAAGAGGATAGCCTTGTCCGCCATCGACCTTACCATGTCAGGCGAAACGAGGTCGGGACGTGATACTCCCACGAAAACGTCTGCGCCCTTCATGACATCGGCGAGCGTGCCCTTTACATTCTTCTTGTTGGAAAGCTGCGCCATCTCCGCATGTGCAGGATTGTCGTAGCTGTCGTCACGGTTTATCGCACCGCAGAGGTCGACCATCACAAGGTCGCCGACTCCGAGCCTTAACAGGAATTTTCCTATCGCAATACCTGCGGAGCCTGCGCCGTTTATCACGACGGTGATATCGGACAGCTTCTTTCCTGCGAGCTTCACCGCATTCAGCATAGCCGCACCTACAACGATGGCAGTGCCGTGCTGGTCGTCATGGAAAACGGGTATGTCAAGGCGCTCCTTCAGCTTTGCCTCTATCTCGAAGCAGCGAGGAGCGGAGATATCTTCAAGATTGATACCGCCGAAGCTGTCGGAGATGAGCTCTATCGTGCGCACTATCTCATCGGGGTCCTTGCTCTTTATGCAGAGGGGGAAAGCATCCACGTCCGCAAACTCCTTGAAGAGCACGCATTTGCCCTCCATTACGGGCATGCCCGCAAGTCCGCCGATATCGCCCAGTCCCAGCACCGCCGTGCCGTCTGTTATAACTGCGACCAGATTGCTGCGGCGTGTGAGCTTATAGGAAAGCTCGGGGTCCCTTGCTATTTCAAGACATGGCTGTGCAACACCGGGGGTATACGCAAGCGAGAGGTCCTCACGGCTCTCTATCCTTGCACGGGATACCACCTCCAGCTTGCCCTGCCATTCGTAGTGCTTCTGTAATGCCTGCTGTTTGATGTCCATTCTTCTGTCCTTCTTTTTTATGTATATTTAAGCCTTGCCCTTGTGATTCAGTATCCTGTTAAGCTGGTCCTCGGGGGTCAGGTCAGAGCCTATCTGTATAGCGTAGTGATTGTAGAAGCCGTGGAAGTCCGAGCCGCCTGTCCTTATGAGGTCGTGCTTTTCGGCAAGCTCCATAAGCCTTGCACGGTCGTTTTCATCGGCGCTCGTATGCCATATCTCCACACCGTCAAGCTCGCCTGCCTTTACAAGGTCGGACAGCAGGTCGAAGCTGTCGTATACCTTCGGGTGAGCCATTACGGAGATACCGCCGCTCGCTCTTATCAGCGTGGTCACAAAGTGCACATCGGGGTAGAAG
>JAGAKC010000332.1 GCA_017848155.1 Oscillospiraceae bacterium
ACAAGAACAGGACAGACAGGCTGTTTGATTTTGGAATATCGGCGCATTGAAAAAAGAAACAAGGTGCGCTATAATGATAATAGCTTGCTGTATCCTGTCGGAAAGTGAGGTTAATATGACAGACAAGATAACAGCTTTATACTGCCGTCTGAGCCAGGACGATATGTTGGACGGCGAGAGCAACAGTATTACCAACCAGAAAGCTATCCTCCAGAAATTCGCTGAGGACAACGGTTTTCCCAATCCGACTTTCTACGTCGATGACGGAGTGAGTGGCACGACTTGGGAGCGTGAGGGCTTCAAAGCGATGATGGCTGACATTGAGGAAGGCAAAGTCGCTACGGTTATCACCAAAGACCTTTCAAGGCTCGGTCGTGATTACCTGAAAACAGGTGAGCTGATCGAAATGGTGTTTCCCGACTACGATGTTCGCTACATTGCTGTGAACGATAATGTCGATACGGCGAAATCTGAGAATGAGTTGCTTGCTTTCAAAAATATCTTCAATGACTGGTATGCCCGTGACTGCTCAAAGAAAATTCGTGCTGTGTTCAGGGCAAAGGGACAGTCGGGAAAGCACCTGTGTCCGCCCGTGTACGGCTACAAGAAGTCCGATACCGACAAGAACCTGTGGGTAATTGACGAGCCTGCCGCTGAGGTGGTACGCAAAATTTTCAAACTCTGCATTGATGGCTATGGTCCGGTGCAAATTGCCCGTATCTTGACGGAACAGGGTATCCCTACGCCGACCGCCTACGCATTATCGCAAGGTCGTGACAACGGACGGCATAATGCAAAAACTTATCGTTGGGGAGCGCAGACAATCGCCCATATCCTCGAACGCTATGAATACTGCGGTCATACGGTCAACTTCCGTACAAAGATGAAGTCCTACAAGGTTCACAAAATCGTCTACAATCCGCAGGACGAGTGGCAGATCTTCGAGAATACGCAAGAACCTATCATCAGCCCGCAGACCTTTGACTTGGTGCAGGAGCTTCGCAAACACAAGCGCAGACCGCAGAAAATGCAAACAGTCAATCCGTTTGCAGGAATGGTTTACTGTGCCGACTGCGGAGAGAAGATGTACCTGAGCCGCCGCAAGAATGAGCGTCCCGAACAGGAGCACATGAGATGCTCCACCTACGCAAAGGAACAGGATAAATGCACCGTCCACTATATCCGCACCTGTGTTCTCAACGAAATTGTCCTCGGTGAGCTGAACAAGCTCCTGACAATGGTGCGTGAGAATGAGGACGGGTTTATTCAGACGGCTATGAGCAATTCCGTTCAGCGTAAATCCTCGGAGCTTACAAAAGCAAAGAAAACGCTGAAACAGGCTGAAAAGCGTATCGCTGAACTGGACAAGCTGTTCACCAGACTATATGAGGACAATGTTCTCGGCAGGCTGTCGGACGAGCGTTTCACGATGATGTCGGCAGGATATGAGGAGGAACAGGCAAAGCTGAAAGTTACCGTTACGGAGCTTACCGCCTTTGTCGAAACGGCTGAACAGAAGTCCTCCGATGTGACGGCGTTCCTTAAAGTTGTGCATAGATATGAGCATATCGAAACGCTCACGCCTGAGATCATGCACGAACTGGTTGACAAGATCATCGTCCACGAACCCGACAAGTCCAGCGGTAAGCGTGTGCAGGATATTGAGATTCACTTCCGCTTTGATGTGGCGGTGTCCACCATATCCGTGGAAACAGGCAAATTGCAAATACTTCGTAATTGCTGAAAAAAGGTCGCATAATGCCTATTTTATGCGACCTGAATTAAGGGAGAAAAAACTTCTATATGACTACTGTGCTTTCGCACCGGGGTTATCATTACCGTAACCTTCGAGGAGGTTTACGACACCCCAAAGCGAAACACCGCCGCCGATAAGGCAGATAACGCTCTTGAGTACGGTGCAGGC
>JAGAKC010000004.1 GCA_017848155.1 Oscillospiraceae bacterium
CAGCCAGGATCAATGAGATAGCTGACAAGATCTCAGACGGCGAGGACTTTGATTCGCTTATCCTTGAGTACAGCGACGACGGCGACGATATAACAAAATACATGGTCGTACCCGGCACGACATCGTATATGGCGGAGTTCACCGAGTGCGCACTTGGAATAGAACAGCTTAACAGCACAGCCACCTGCGTGACCGATTACGGATACCATTTTATAAAGTTCACCGAAGCTCCCGAAGTAACGGAGGAGGATATCAGAAACGAGACCGACCGCATGTACGAGGAGCTTTGTAAGACCTACAAAACAAACAATTTCAACAAGCAAATGATACAGTGGCGTGAAGAGTATACTTTTGAGATAGACCGAAGCATCCTGATGCTTGCCGAAAAGGAAGCGTCAGCGGCAGAATAAACAATGATTTTGGGAGTAGTAATTATATGAATACACCTATCCATGACTTTCTTGAAAAATACACAAACACCTCCGCACTGCGCCTGCACATGCCGGGCCATAACGGAGAGATCCCCCACGACATAACAGAGATCGAGGGTGCAGACAGCCTTTTCGACACAAAGCCAGACTCAAGCGGTATCATCGCAAAGAGCGAAAGAAATGCCGCAGAGCTTTTCGGCTCGGACAGGACCTGCTATTCATGTGCAGGCAGTACGCTCGGAATACAGGCTGCGCTTGCACTGCTGAAAGCAAAGGGCTGCAAGACGATAGCAGCTTCACGCTACTCTCACAAGAGCCTGATCTCCGCAGCGGCACTTTTAAGGCTGAACATAAAATGGCTGTACCCCGAAGAGTACCTTCGTGCAGACGTTGACTTCAGCAAGGAAGCGCTTGAGGGAGCAGATGCGATATTCATGACAAATATCGACTATCTCGGCGGTACCTGCCGTATCCCCAAGACCGAGCTGCCCGTTGTGGTGGACAATGCCCACGGCGCATATCTGAAATTTGTAGACAAGAACAAATTCGGTGATAAATACCTGCACCCCACAGAGTTCGGGATACCACTTATCGCAGTAGACTCCGCACACAAGACCCTTCCCGTGCTTACAGGCGGTGCATATCTTCACTTCACGGGCGGTACCGACCACATCCGTGCAAAGGAAATGATGGCGATGTTCGGCTCGTCAAGTCCGTCCTACCTCATTCTTGAAAGTCTGGACAAGTGCAACAAGCTCCTTTCAGACCGCCCCGATCTTGTAAACCATGCCTGCGAGTCAGTGGCTCAGCTGAAAAAACAGCTTGCGTCCTATGAGATACCCATACTGGAATCCGATCCGCTTCGTGTGGTGGTAAAGGCTTGGGAGTATGGATACAACGGCTTCAACTACTCCGACAAGCTGCGTGCAAACGGTGTTGAATGTGAAATGTCGGACCGCAATCACGTGGTACTGCTGTTTTCGGCAGCAACGACACACAAAGACTGTGAGCGTGCACTTACCGCAATGACGCTGATACAGAAGAAAAAGCCCATTTTTGAGGCAAAATACCCCGTTGTAAAGCCAAAGGCTGCACTGCCGCTGTACGACGCTATGTTCATGCCGCAGAAAAAGGTGCCGCTTGCAAAGGCTGTAGGATATGTCTGCGGAGAGATAAAGGCTCCCTGCCCTCCCTGCATACCCGTAGTAATGCCGGGCGAGATAATCAGTGATGAAGCAGCAGAGGCACTTCGTCTGTACAATGTGAAGGAGATATCCGTCATCACAAAGGTACGTTGATATCGTTGCGATACATATTTTTTAAGCGGAGCTTTGTCCGTCCCCGCAGAACTATCGTTATATCACACATGCCCGACAAGCGCTGAAAGGGATTGACGGCTACAAAACGGTATTCCTCTGTACTGCGAAGGTAAAAAACGGAATACAGAGCCGAGCCTCTCCTTGCCGCCATAAAACAAGTGTCACCGCCCGAGTGCATTCCTGTACGGAAGAAATACGCTCCGTACAATACACAAAACCATGCACATACCGCTATGCCGGTCCACATCAGGGAGCGCAGCATCACGCCGCTCCCTGTAAGATGACTCATGGTGAGCAGCAGGATATCCGCCGCTGCCCAGCCGAGCGGCACAGCAATATGTCCGAACAGTGCTTTTTTTGGCGGCACGACGGTACGCTCTCTTTTATCAGATATCCCGAAAAGCTCCGACATGGCGATACTTCTTACTTCCGCTTTCAAAGGCGGAAGTATCATCATTTTACGGAAATACAGCGGCGCTGACCGCATAAGCATGGTAAGCGCCGTATCACGGACGACCGCAACAGGCAGGTTATCAGGAACTACCACCTGCTCATACAATGTAATGATACCGTGGCATATGTGCACATTGTTTTTACTGCGGCAGACAGTGAAGTGTAACAGCTTCAGTATGTTCTTTACAAAGGAAAACAGCCACGCCGCCGATACGAAAACCACAAGTCCCGTGGTCAGGCGTGGGACAGCTATCTGAAGCGCATCAAGCAGGTCACTGATATCTCCTGCGGTCTTGTTTATGGCAGCAATTATGCGATCATAATACTCGCTTCCGAAAATGCTGCCGATACGTGACAGGGCAGCCGAAAACACCAGCACTCCGCTGAAAGCACGGGTCTCGGAAAAGGCTCCAAGCAGGACAGACGGCATATCGGGACGGAACTCGTTGCCGCTGCTCTTTTTTAACAGCAGAAGCTCTTCTCCCCTGCCGAGGTAGAATGAGATACTGCCCGAAAGAGTGGATACAGTGACCCTGCGCCCCGAAAACAGGCGCAGCAGGGGCGTTCTCCGCTGCTCTGCGGAGATGACGGCAGACATCGGGACAGCATACTCACGACGGAAAAGCAGACCCTTTACAAGTCGGATGTGATCATCATCCACGGTCAGCTTCACAAAAAAACGGCGTAAAACAAAATACAACAAAAAATTCATATACAGAAGGGTTGGTAATCAGATGAAAACAGGCTGTATCATTCTTGCGGGAGGCGCAGGAAAGCGCATGAAGTCCGAACGTCCGAAGGTGCTTGCAGAGGTACTCTGTAAGCCTATGCTCGGATGGGTACTGGACGCCGCAAAGGAATTCGGATTCGACAGCACCGCTGTGGTAACAGGCTACAAAGCGGAGCTTACCGAGGAATACATAAGCACGAGAAATGAAGATATCCTCACCTTTTTACAGAAGGAACAGAAGGGTACGGGCGACGCAGCAAAGTGTGCGGCAGACGTGATAAGCTCCACTGACTGCGTATGCGTACTTAACGGCGACGCACCGTTTATTGACGCAGCTACGCTGAAAAACTCCCTTGAACAGCATCTGAACAGCGGCTCTGACGTGACCGTGATAACCGCCGAGATAGCTGACCCCACAGGCTACGGAAGGATAATACGTGATAACGGAGCGTTCTCCG
>JAGAKC010000333.1 GCA_017848155.1 Oscillospiraceae bacterium
CAGAAAGGAACTTGCTCCACGCACGGAAAGAAAGCGTGTGACGGCGAGGAGCTCCATCGCATGGCGCTGGATGGTGAACACGCTGAGCGTTGTCGGGGTGCTGCTGGTGGTGGCGAATCTCTGTATCTACTACTTCACCCGTCAGTATTACTACGGCTCGGCGGAGAACTATGTGGTGTCGGAGGCCAATGCCACGGCGACCATCCTGTCAAGGCTGTACGAGGACCTTGCGGTGAACTACTCCTCCGAGATACGTGAGGTCATAGAGAGCTTCGATAAAAAGGACAGGATGGAGATGATGTCCGTCAACAAAAACGGCGAGGTAACTCTGTCGTCAAGCGGCTTCTCCCCTGACAGCAGGTACAACATGCCTGACTACGAGGCGGCGCTTCAGTCGGACGACGGCGTCGGTATCTTCGTCGGAATGGACGGCGGCGAGAAGATACTTGCCGTCACCGTTAAGATAGCACAGCCAAGCAGCACCTACAATGCGCTGCGCTTCGTCACCTCCATGAGCGGCATCGACAGGCAGCTGTCCTCCATAATGCTGCTTGCGCTGGTCATAAGCGCAGGTATCGTACTGCTGGTGGTGTTCACGGGTCTGTATTTCGTAAAGTCCATCTGCGTGCCGCTGGTGGAGATAAGCTCCACGGCGCAGAAGCTCGCAAAGGGCGACTTCTCGGAGCGCATCGCCATAAAGAACAACGACGAGATAGGCGAGCTTTCAAGAGCGTTCAACGATATGGCGGACGAGCTTGAAAACTCCGAAGCGATAAAGAACGACTTCATTTCCTCCGTATCCCATGAGCTGCGCACGCCGCTCACCGCCATAAAGGGCTGGAGCGAAACGCTGCAGCTGGGCTATGACGAGGAAACGTTCAGAAAGGGCATGAAGGTCATCACCCGTGAAACGGGACGACTTGAGGGCATGGTGGAGGAGCTTCTTGACTTCTCCCGTATACAGAACGGCAAATTCACGCTGCAGATGGATAATACCGATATCATCGCAGAGCTTGACGATGCGCTGCTCATATACTACGACAAGGCAGGCAAGGAGAACAAGACGATACACTACAACGAGCCTGAATTCCTGTGCGTCGTTTACGGCGACAAGGACAGGCTCAGGCAGGTGTTCATAAACGTCATCGACAATGCGCTGAAATACACCGACGCAGGCGGCGTGATAGATATAACCGCCGAGCGTGACGAAAGCGTGCTGCGTATAGCGGTGGCGGACACGGGCTGCGGTATAGCGCCCTCCGACCTGCCGAAGGTCAAGGCAAAATTCTACAAGGCTAACAGTACACGGCGCGGCTCGGGCATAGGTCTTGCCGTTGCGGATGAGATAATCTCCATGCACGGCGGCAGCCTTGATATAGACAGCGAGCTGAATGTGGGAACAACAGTGACGATAACACTGCCGCTTGCAGGAAAGCGGGAAAGGAACGAGGCAAATGAGCAATAAAAACGAAAAATGCTGTAAAAAGACGAAGATAGGCGGTCAGGCGCTTATCGAGGGCATCATGATGAAGGGCGTTTCAAAGGGTGCCATGGCGGTGCGCCTTAAGGAGGGCGGCATCGACGTGGAGGAATGGGACCTCCCGAAGCCTAAGTGGTACAACAAGGCTCCGTTTATCCGTGGCAGCATAAACTTCGTCACCAGCATGAGCGAGGGCTACCGCCTTATGATGAAGTCCGCCGAAAAGAGCGGCATGCTGGACGAGGAGGAAGGCGAGGAGCCGACAAAGTTCGAGAAGTGGCTGGACGAGAAGCTCGGCGATAAGCTGACGGGAGTCATCATGGCTATCGCTATGGTGATAGGAGTCGCTATGGCGGTGTTCCTGTTTGCTTTCGTGCCGACTGCGCTTTTCGACTGGATAGAAACGCTGATGCCTATGGTGCAGCTGGACGTGGACCCTGCGATACTGAAAACGCTGCTGCCCGCATGCGTAAGCACCGAAGGCGCAGTTATCACCGCTCCGCTGGATATCTCCATGTGGCAGGCGGTGTTTGAGGGCGTCATGAGGATGATAATATTCGTCGCATACATGGCGGTGGTGTCAAGGATGAAGGACATCCGCCGCACCTACGAATACCACGGTGCAGAGCACAAGACCATCGCATGCTACGAGGCGGGCGAGGAGCTTATCGTGGACAACGTGAAAAAGCACACAAGATTCCATCCACGCTGCGGTACGAGCTTCATCATCCTGTCGCTGCTGGTCAGCATACTTGTGTACACCGTGGTGCCTATCCAGCCGCAGGAATGGTTCGGTATAACGAACGGAGCGATCGCGGCGCTTGCGAGAGTTGCGATAAAGCTGCTGCTGCTTCCGCTGGTGGTAGGTATTGCGTATGAGCTGATAAGGATAGCAGGACGGCACACCAACATCTTTACAAGGATAATGTCCGCACCTGGACTCTGGATGCAGCGGCTCACCACCTGCGAGCCTGACGACAAGCAGATAGAGATAGCCATAGCGGCAATAAAGCCTGTGCTTCCCAGAGAGGGTGAGAACGACGAATGGTAAGGCTTAAAGAGCTGTATGACAACATAGAGGCAAAGCTTTGCGACGGCAAGAGCGGCAACGACATTTTCGAGGCAAGATTTGAAGCTCAGTGTATAATAAGACACGCCACGGGAAAGGGTTACAGATCCACTATTCTCCGTGACCCCGATGCCGAAACTACGGACGAGCAGGCGGCTGATGCACAGGAAATGATCCTGCGCAGATTAAAAGGCGAGCCGTTACAGTACATCCTTGGCGAATGGGAATTTTACGGTATGAACTTCTGCGTCGGAGAGGGTGTACTCATCCCACGGCAGGACACCGAAACGCTTGTGGAGCTTGTGACGGACGAATACCTTAAAGACGGACTCGTCTGTGCCGACCTTTGCTCGGGCAGCGGCTGTATAGGAATAGCGCTCAGCCGTTTGTACAGGACGAGGATGCACTG
This sequence comes from Oscillospiraceae bacterium, assembly GCA_017848155.1. GTDB lineage: Bacteria > Bacillota > Clostridia > Oscillospirales > Ruminococcaceae > CAG-115. Next base: position 2,959 of record JAGAKC010000333.1, read on the forward strand.
CTACGAAAAGTCTGAAAAGGCTATGGAATACCTCACCCGCAACATAGAAATGAACCGATTGAAGGTCAACGGTCTTGTCAGAGCGGTGCTTGCGGATGTGCTTGATAAAGCTGTTATTGAAGCGGCTCCGATGTACGATATCATCGTATCCAATCCGCCTTATCTCACCGCAGAGGATATGAAGAACCTCCAGACCGAGGTGACCTACGAGCCTGAGATGGCGCTGTATGGCGGCGAGGACGGACTTTATTTCTACCGTGAGATATTGAAAGCGTGGAGCAAAAAGCTGAAAAAAGGCGGCCTGTTCGCCGTTGAGATAGGCATGGGTCAGGAAAAGGACGTTATGCAGATCTTCGAGGAAAACGGAATAGAGGCGCAGACAAAAAAGGACTACTGCTATATAGACCGTGTGGTGTACGGCAGGAAGCCGTTGAGTTGTTGATAATTTCTGAAATAAACGGAGGAACTTGAAAATGGCAATGGATAAGAAAAAGAATGCGGCGGCAAAGCCTGTCGTAAAGATCGTGGATCCCGAGGAGAAGAAGAAGGCGCTGAAAACTGCCATGGCGCAGATAGAAAAGACCTACGGCGCAGGCGCTATCATGTTCATGGGCGAGAATCGTCATATGGATATCGAGTGCATCTCCACAGGCTCGCTGATGCTGGACCTTGCGCTTGGTATAGGCGGACTTCCCAAGGGCCGTATCATCGAGATATACGGTACGGAGTCCTCGGGTAAGACCACCATCTCGCTTCAGGCTGTTGCGGAGGCGCAGAAGGCAGGCGGCACTGCGGCATTCATCGACGTGGAGCACGCTCTTGACCCCGTATACGCAAAGAAGCTGGGCGTTGATATCGACAACATGCTGGTGTCCCAGCCCGACACAGGCGAGCAGGCACTGGAGATAATCGAAACTCTCGTTCGCTCGGGCGCTATCGACATCATCGTGCTTGACTCGGTTGCGGCTATGACCACAAGAGCCGAGATAGACGGCGATATGGGCGACGCTCATGTGGGCGTACAGGCAAGGCTCATGTCACAGGCGCTGAGAAAGCTCACCGCTGTCATCAACAAATCGAACTGCGTTGCCATCTTCATAAACCAGATAAGAGAGAAGATAGGCGTCATGTACGGCAACCCCGAAACTACCCCCGGCGGACGTGCGCTGAAGTTCTACTCCTCCGTGCGTATCGAGGTGCGCCGCGGCGAGCCTATCAAGGACGGCGCAGAGATAATCGGAAACCGCACCAAGTGCAAGGTGGTAAAGAACAAGGTAGCGCCCCCCTTCAAGACCGCAGAGTTCGATATGCTGTACGGCGAGGGCGTTTCCAAGATGGGCGAGATAGTGGACACCGCCGTAGAGTTCGATGTCATCAAGAAGAGCGGAAGCTGGTTCAGCTATGACGATATGAAGATAGGTCAGGGCCGTGACAAGGTAAAGCAGTACCTGCTGGATAACCCCTCCGTCTGCGACGAGGTGGAGAAGAAGATAAGAGAGATATTCGCAAAGAACACATCGCTCCTTGCCGATACCGAGGACGAGGGCGAGGGTGTAGCGGAGGAGGCAGAGGAGAAGAAGCCTGCGTCCAGAAAGGCTGCCGCTGCCGAGGACGATGACGAGCTTGCGGAATTTTCTCCCGAGGAGCTTGACTGATGCTGATAACCGGGCTTTCGGTGTTTAAGGGCGATACCTACAAGCTGGAGCTTGACGGGGAGCTGACATATTTCATAAACAGCACCGTGGTGTCTGATTTCATGCTGAGAAAGGGCGGCGAGCTTTCGGGCGACGCTCTTTCGCAGATACAGCAGGCGGACACCAAGCGAAAGGCTAAGAAGCGTGCGCTGTATCTTCTCGGCACGAAGCAGTATTGCTACAACGAGCTTTACAGCAAGCTGCGCCGCAGCTATGACGAGGACGCCGCCCGTGAAGCGGCTGACGCTATGCGTGATTACGGCTATGTCAACGACGAGGAGTATGCGCCGAAGCTTGCGGACTACCTTATACATACGAAGCGCTACGGTCTGCGCAAGGCAAGGTACGAGATGCTCCACAGGGGGCTTTCCTCAGAGCTTGTGGAAAATACCCTTGCGGAATTCTCCGACGAGGAGATATATGAGGAGATAACCGACCTGCTGGAGCGGAAATACTACGGGAAGATAGCGGACTATGACGACCGCCGCCGCACCATCGCCGCACTTGCAAGGCGAGGGTACGACTACAATGCGGTGAAGCACTGCATAGAGCGGCTGCTGGAAAGCTATGACGAGTATGAAGATATCGAAGAAAACGAGGAGCTTTACTAAATGAGCGATAAGAAAACTAAGGTTGCGATAGTGTCCCTTGGCTGTGCAAAGAATCAGGTGGACGCAGAGCAGATGATGGCAAAGATAGCGGACAAGGGCTTTGCATTCGTGCAGGAGCCGGGCATGGCGGAGATAGTGCTGGTGAATACCTGCGGCTTTATCCAGAGCGCGAAGGAAGAGGCTATAAACTGGATAATGGAGCTGATAAACCTCAAGGAGGAGGGCACGATAAAGCATATCGTGGTGACAGGCTGCCTTTCGGAGCGCTACCGTGAGCAGTTTGTTGAGGAATTTCCCGAGGTGGACGCTGTGGTCGGCATCTCGGACTACGGCAGGATAGGCGATATCCTTGTGCAGGTGGCAAATGGCGAAAAGGTGTATGTTTTCGGCGAGAAGGAGAGCCACTCCATGGAGGGCAGGCGTATCATCTCAACGCTTCCCCATTACGCTTATCTGCGTGTTGCGGACGGCTGTGACAACTGCTGCACCTACTGTGCGATACCTGCCATCAGGGGCAGATTCAGGAGCCGTAAGATGGAGGACATCGTTGCGGAGGCGGAGCTGCTTGCAAGGGACGGCGTGAAGGAGCTCATCATCATCGCACAGGATACCACACGCTACGGTCTTGACCTGTACGGACGGCTTGCGCTGCCCGAGCTTCTGGACAAGCTGTGTGAGATAGACAGCCTTAAGTGGATACGTCTGCTTTACTGCTACCCCGAGCGCATCACGGACGAGCTTATCGACTGCATGAAGAGGCAGGACAAGATAGTAAAATATCTCGACATCCCGATGCAGCACTGCGACGGCGAGATACTGAAAAGGATGAACAGGAAGGGCGATGAAAAGTCCCTCAGAGAGCTTGTTGCAAAGCTCCGCCGTGAGATACCCGATATCACGCTGAGGACGACGTTCATCACAGGCTTCCCCGGCGAAACGGAGGAGCAGTTCAACGCACTCGGCGAGTTTGCGGAGGATATGCGCTTCGAGCGCATGGGCGCATTTGCTTATTCCGAGGAGGAGGGCACAGCTGCGGCGTCCTACCCCGATATGGTGGAGGAGAATATCCGTGAGCACCGCAAGGACATACTCGAGGAGCAGCAGGACACCCGTGTGGAGGAGCTTTACACCGCAATGATCGACAGCGAGATGGAGGTAGTCGTGGAGGGCTACGACAAGTATCTTGCGGAGGGCGGACTGTACTTCGGCAGGAGCGCCATGTTCGCACCCGAGATCGACGGTATGATCTACTTCTCGGCGCCTAAGGAGCTGGGACTTAAGGTGGGCGACTTCACCAGCATAAAGATCTTTGATGTGATCGACAATAACCTTATCGGAGAGGCAATATGAATCTTGCAAACAAGCTCACCCTTATGCGTGTCATCTTAGTGCCCGTGTTCGTGGTGTTTATGATGTGCGGCGGTATTCCGCTCAACTATTTCTGGGCGCTGGCGGTGTTCGGCATCGCAAGCCTTACCGACCTTGTGGACGGCAAGGTGGCAAGGAAATACAATATGATAACCGATTTCGGAAAGTTCCTTGATCCGCTGGCGGATAAGATACTGGTGGCTGCGGCTCTGGTGTGCATGGTGGAGCTTAAGTGGACCTACTCCTGGGTGGTGGTGGTGATCCTCTTGCGTGAGTTCGCCGTATCGGGAGTTCGTCTTGTGGCGGCAGGCAGCGACAAAAAGGTCGTTATAGCCGCAGGCTGGCTCGGCAAGGTAAAGACCGCCGTGACCATGATCGCAATTGCCGTGATACTGGTGCTGCATGTGC
>JAGAKC010000334.1 GCA_017848155.1 Oscillospiraceae bacterium
GTTGAGGATTTCCTTTGCGCCACAAGGAAGGCGCAATTTTGCCTTCGGCAAAAACGGAAACCTCCCGGCGAGAGGGATCGGCGGGGCTTTATACGTACGAGTTCCGATCGGAAACAGTACGCGTGGACGGCAGTTTGGTTATGGTTAACCCTTACCGCGATCTTGCAAACATACCGTCAGCGATAGCAGATAGGAGATTCAAAACGCAGCGGTAACGTAACGGTTTGGACGGTCGCCTTGCACAAGTTTCCAACATACTACAGGGGTGGGAGGTGTTGGAGGGCGGGGATCTTTCTCCCCGCCCTATGACGCGGGGTTGCCACGAAGGGCTCCGCGCGAGTCCTTCGTGCGGGGCGCAGGGGCAGAGCCCCACATTGCTGTGGGGAGGTTTTAGGAGGCGTTCCCCCCTTTCGCCCCTTTTTTCTAAAAATTTACTCTTTTATCTGCAAAATCATATTTACAAACGATAAAAAAAGATGTATAATATATGCTGAATGAAGATGCGTGCGGCTCACCGTGCGCATATCCATACATAATAACACTTCTCAAGGAGGATTACCCACATGGCAAGAAAGAAACTTTCCATGGACGGCAACACCGCGGCGGCGCATGCCTCTTATGCGTTTACCGAAGTAGCTGCCATCTACCCCATCACCCCCTCTTCCGTAATGGCTGAGGTTACCGATTCCTGGGCTACCGCAGGAAGAAAGAACATTTTCGGCGAAACTGTTAAGGTCGTAGAGATGCAGTCTGAGGCAGGTGCAGCAGGTGCTGTTCACGGCTCTCTTTCCGCAGGTGCTCTTACAACTACTTATACTGCTTCCCAGGGTCTGCTCCTGATGATCCCCAACATGTACAAGATCGCTGGTGAGCTGCTTCCCTCTGTTATCCACGTTTCCGCACGTGCAGTAGCTTCCCACGCTCTGTCCATCTTCGGCGACCACAGCGACGTTTACGCTTGCCGTCAGACAGGCTACGCTATGCTGTGCTCCACAAACCCCCAGGAGGTAATGGACCTCGGTGCTGTTGCACACATGGCAACACTCAAGGGCAGAGTTCCTTTCCTGCACTTCTTCGATGGCTTCAGAACCTCTCACGAGATCCAGAAGATCGAGGTCTGGGACAACGAAACTCTCTCCAGGATGGTTGACTGGGATTCCATCCAGGCATTCCGTGACAGAGCACTGAACCCCGAGAACCCTGTTCTCCACGGTACAGCTCAGAACCCCGACATCTTCTTCCAGGCACGTGAGGCTTGCAACAAGTACTACGACGCTATCCCCGAGGTAGTAACAGAGTACATGAACAAGGTAAACGCTGAGATCGGTACAGATTACAAGCTGTTCAACTACTACGGCGCTCCCGATGCAGAGGAAGTTATCATCGCTATGGGCTCCGCCTGCGATACTATCGAGGAGACCATCGACTACATGCTCGCTCAGGGCCGCAAGGTAGGTCTTGTTAAGGTAAGACTTTACAGACCCTTCGTATCTTCCGCTCTGGTCGACGCTATCCCCGCAACAGCTAAGTACATCTCCGTTCTTGACAGAACAAAGGAGCCCGGCTCTCTCGGCGAGCCTCTGTACCTCGACGTTGTTGCTGCTCTCAAGAAGGAAGGCAAGTTTGCTGATGTTCCCGTATTCTCCGGTAGATACGGCCTTGGTTCCAAGGACTGCAACCCTGCTCAGATCATTGCTGTTTACAACAACAAGAGCAAGGCAAGATTCACTATCGGTATCGAGGACGACGTTACAAACCTCTCTCTCGCTATCACAGAGAATCCCAACACAACTCCCGAGGGTACAACATGCTGTAAGTTCTGGGGTCTCGGCTCTGACGGTACTGTTGGTGCTAACAAGAACTCCATCAAGATCATCGGCGACCACACAGACATGTATGCACAGGCTTACTTTGCATATGACTCCAAGAAGTCCGGCGGCGTAACCATCTCTCACCTGAGATTCGGTAAGAGCCCCATCAAGTCCACATACTTCGTAAACAAGGCAAACTTCGTTGCCTGTCATAACCCCAGCTATATCGACAAGTACGATATGGTTCAGGATGTAATTCCCGGCGGTACATTCCTGCTCAACTGCCAGTGGTCTGTTGAGGAGCTTGACGAGAAGCTTCCTGCTCCCGTTAAGGCTTACATCGCTAAGAACAACATCAACTTCTACATCATCAACGCTATCAAGGTAGCTAAGGAGATCGGTCTGGGCAACAAGACAAACACTGTTCTTCAGTCCGCATTCTTCTCTCTTGCAAACATCATCCCTGCTGCTGAGGCAGTAGAGTACATGAAGCAGGCTGCTTACAAGTCCTTTGCTAAGAAGGGCGACGAGATCGTTAACATGAACTACGCTGCTATCGACAGAGGTGCAGGCGAGGTAGTTAAGGTTGACGTACCTGCTGCATGGGCAAACGCTGAGGGTGAGATGCCTGTTGCTAAGGCTGAGGGCGACAACAAGAAGCTCATTGACTTCGTAAACAACATCCTCATCCCCGTAAACGCTCAGAGAGGCGACCAGCTGCCCGTATCCACATTCGTTGATATGGCTGACGGTACATTCCCCCAGGGCGCTGCTGCATTTGAGAAGCGTGGTATCGCTGTTGACGTTCCCGAGTGGATCCCCGAGAACTGTATCCAGTGTAACCAGTGCTCCTTCGTATGCCCCCACGCTGTGATCCGTCCTATGATCCTGAACGACGCTGAGGTTGCTGCTGCTCCCGAGGCTACAGTTGTTAAGGACGCTACAGGTCTGCCCGGTCTTAAGTACACAATGGCTATCTCCACACTTGACTGTACAGGTTGTGGTGCCTGCGTACAGGCTTGCCCTGCTAAGACAAAGGCACTCGCTATGAAGCCCATCGAGGAGATGATGGACAAGAAGCAGCAGGAAGTATTCGACTATGCTGTTGCTAAGGTATCCGACAAGCCTGAGGTATTTGCTAAGTTCGCTGACACTACAGTTAAGGGCTCCCAGTTCAAGCAGCCCCTGCTCGAGTTCTCCGGCGCATGCGCAGGCTGCGGTGAGACTCCTTATGCTAAGCTCATCACACAGGTTTGCGGTGAGAGAATGTACATCGCTAACGCTACAGGCTGCTCCTCTATCTGGGCAGGCTCCGCTCCCTCCACTCCTTACACAACAAACAAGGAAGGCAAGGGTCCCGCTTGGGGCAACTCCCTGTTCGAGGACAACGCTGAGTTCGGTCTTGGTATGTTCCTTGCACAGGATACACTGAGAAACCGTGCTATGAAGCAGCTCGAGGCTCTGAAGGAAACTGCTAAGCCCGAGACAGCTGCTCTCATCGACACATATCTGTCCACAAAGGACGACGCTAAGGCTAACGCAGAGGCTACAAAGGCTCTCGTAAACGCTCTGTCCGCATGCGACTGCGACGGCGCTAAGGAGATCCTGAAGGCTAAGAACTACCTCTCCAAGAAGAGCCAGTGGATCCTCGGCGGCGACGGCTGGGCATACGATATCGGTTACGGCGGTCTTGACCACGTTATCGCTTCTCACAAGAACGTAAACATCTTCGTATTCGATACA
>JAGAKC010000036.1 GCA_017848155.1 Oscillospiraceae bacterium
CAGCGCCACATTTGAGCTGTACGAGCTGCTGGGCATCACACGTGACGTGAACTCAAGCCCCGACCACGACAGGTATGCGCTGAGAGCGCTGACGGGCGTGAAGTATCTCATAGTGCGTGACGGCTACGACGAGGAGAAGCTGGAAACGGCGCTCGATGACCTGCGCACCTTCAGCTACCACAGCGAGCAGGGCAGCTACCACGTGTATGAAAACGAATATGTACTGCCTATGGGCTTTGCGTATGACAATTACGTGACTCTCTCTACCGCAAAGAGCGTCAGCCTTGCGGATAACCTCATGTGCCGTGCGGTGGTGCTTACCGACGAGCAGGCGGAGAGATACTCCGATATCCTGACGGAGATATCCTCTCAGGCGGCAAGGGATTCTTCCTTTGTACAGTTTGAGCAGGACGCAGCCGACCGTATTGCGGCAGGTGTAAAGGACTTCACCGTGACGGGTACAGGCTTCACCGCCCATACCGACTACGAGAGCGACGAGCTCGTGGTGTTCAGCGTGCCGTATGACAGAGGCTGGAGCGCAGCGGTAAACGGTACTGCCTGCGAGGTCGAAAAGGTGAACGGCGGCTTTGTTGCGGTGCGTGTCGGCGCAGGTGCGGCGGATATCGTGTTCACGTATGAAACTCCCGGGGTAAAGTACGGACTTCTTGCCACCGCAGGCGGCGCAGGTCTGCTGGCAGTGTACCTGCTGTTCCAGTACGTTATCCTTAAGCGCAGGCCACGCAGGTATGTGCACCTCTATCAGAACACGCAGAAAGCATGCGTAAGGGCGCACAGGTCGTATGTGAACCAGCTTTCACGCAGGATAGAGAATGCGCCTGAAAAGGGCAGTGTGCGTTTCCCCGAAAACGTCGTTGACGAGGAAGAAGCGCTGCAGCTGCTGGAGGAATTTCAGCGCAGCGAGGACGAGAAAACGGAGGATCAAGGATGATGCATCTTGAAGAAAAAACGCTCACCAGTCAGCAGGTCTTTGACGGAGTGGTCGTAAAGCTGTACGTTGACAAGGCGGAGATAGAGGACGGCTCCGAGGTGACCCGTGAGGTGATACGTCACCCGGGCGGTGTGTGCGTGCTGCCGCTGGACGAGGACGGAAACATCCTTTTCGTGAAGCAGTTCAGATACCCCTTCGCCGAGGTCATGACCGAGATACCCGCAGGAAAGCTGGAGTGGGGCGAGAGCCACCACGAGTGCGGTCTGCGTGAGCTTAAGGAGGAAACAGGCTGCACCTGTGACGAGTATGTCTACCTCGGCAGTCTGCGCCCTACACCTGCGTATTGCAGCGAAACTATCCATATGTACCTTGCAAAGGGACTTCACTACGGCGAGCAGCACCTGGACGAGGACGAGTTTCTCGAGGTCTACCGCATCCCCTTTGACAGGGCTGTGGAGATGGTGCTTGACAATGAGATACAGGACGCAAAGACCCAGCTTGCCATCCTTAAGGCAAAGGCATATCTGAGCAGATAAAAAAACACCGCACATCAGAAATGTGCGGTGCAGGATATCTACTGGACGTAGCTGTTGTACGCATCCAGTATCTCTTCCTCTATCTTTTCACGTATCCCCGAGGATATGGGATGGATTATATCACGGAATACTCCGCTTTCCTCACGGCGGCTGGGCATGGCTACGAACATGCGCTCGTCACCCTGTACGAGCTTGATGTCGTGTATCGCTATCGCATTGTCGATGGTGATGGATACTACGGCACGAAGTCTGCCGTCGTGCATGGTCTTTCTTATCTTGATGTCGCTGATTTCCATAGTGTTCCTCCGAAAAAGCTGTGTTGTATTGTCCTTTAAAGGTAATACTATTGTTGGTCTTTTGCGGTGGAATATTCATAAATATCCTGCATGCGGCATATTTTTACAGGACAAATATTTTAAAGGGGCTGTTGTAATTGGAGAACTTTCTTTCAGGAAAAAAGCATATTCATTTTATCGGCATCGGCGGCAGCGGAATGTACCCTCTGGCGCAGATACTTCACACGCAGGGGTACTACCTGACAGGCTCGGACAACAACGAGACCGCAACGCTCGACGCAGTCAGAAAGATGGGTATTCCCGTGTTTCTCGGGCACGACCCGAAGAATCTTGAGGGCGCTGACCTTATCGTTCACACTGCGGCAATAATGGCGGATAACCCCGAGCTTTGCGCAGCTAAAGCAAGCGGAGTGCTGACCGTGGAGCGCAGTGAGCTTCTCGGACTTGTGACCAGCTGGTACAGCAAGGCTTTCTGCGTATCGGGAACTCACGGCAAGACCACCACCTCCTCCATGCTTGCGCTGATACTGCTTGCGGCAGGTATAGACATGTCTGCGGTCATCGGCGGAAAGCTGAAGAACATCGGCGGCAGCGGCAGGGCAGGAAAGAGCGAGTATATGGTCTGTGAGGCCTGCGAGTTCGTGGATACTTTCTTAAAGCTGTTTCCTGACATCTCGGTGATACTGAACATCGACCGTGACCATATGGACTACTTCAAGACGATGGAAAATCTTAAGCTGAGCTTTTCAAAGTTCTGCAAAAAGACCACGGATATGATAATCGCAAACGGCGACGACGAGAACACCATGCAGGCGGTGGCGGACAGCGGCAGTGACGCCCGTGTCATCACCTTCGGCAAGACCGATAAGAACGATTTTTATGCGGCAGATATAAACGTTGTCAGCGACTTCCACACGGATTTCACGCTGATGCACAAGGGCAGCCCCCTTTGCAGCCTTACCATCCATGTCCCGGGCATACACAACGTCTACAATGCGGTGGCGGCATGTGCGGCGGCATATTCCGCAGGTATTCCTGCCGAGGCGCTGCGTGAGGGACTTTTAAGCTACAACGGTACTGTGCGCCGTTTCGAGCGCATTGCGGAGATAAACGGCGTGACTATCGCCGACGACTATGCTCATCACCCTGCGGAGGTGGCAGTTACCCTCTCCACCGCAAAGAAGATGAGCTTCAGACGTGTGTGGGCGGTGCATCAGCCGTTCACCTATTCACGCACGGCTATGCTGCTTGACGAGTTCGCCGAGGCGCTGTCCATTGCGGACAGGGTAGTGCTGACCGAGATAATGGGCAGCCGTGAAAAGAACACCTACAACATCTATTCAAAGGACCTTGCGGAGAAGATAGACGGCTGCGTGTGGTACGACACCTTTGAGGAGGTCGCACGCTACGTTGCGGAGAATGCGCAGGAGGGCGATCTTGTCATCACCCTCGGCTGCGGCGATGTGTACAAGGTCGCAGAGATGATCGCAGATATGATGAAAGGAATGTAAACAATGACAGACAGGATAAAGGACTACATCTATTCTCACAGGGAAGAGATGCTGGAAACTCTTTCCCGGCTGATCGCAATTCCCAGCGTAAGGGGCGAGGCGCAGGACGGCGCTCCGTTCGGAAACGAGCCTAAGCGTGCCCTTGACGAGATGTGCAGGATATGTGAGGATATGGGCTACAGCACCGCTGTGTGCGAGAATGCGGTGGGCACGGCTGACCTCGCACCTGACGGGGCGGAGGTCGCTCTCGGCATCCTCTGCCATCTTGACGTGGTGCCTGCGGAGCCTGAAAACTGGGCGACCGACCCCTACACCATGACCGAAAAGGACGGCGTGCTGTACGGCAGGGGCGTTATCGACGACAAGGGACCTGCTGTGGCGGCGCTGTTTGCGATGAACTGCGTGCGTGATCTGGGTATTCCGCTGAAAAAGGGCGTAAGGCTAATTTTCGGTACGGACGAGGAGAACGGCTCACAGGATATGGAGCTTTACGCAAAGCACGAGAAATTCCCCCCGAATGTGTTCACCCCCGACGGCAGCTTCCCCGTGATAAACGTGGAAAAGGGCATGATGCGCTCATTCTTCAGCGGCAGGTACGAGGGCGGCATCGTCCGCTGTCTGCGTGGCGGCAGCATACCGAATGCTGTGCCCGACAAGGCATATGCGGAGGTGTTTGCGCCGTTGAGAGAGGTGAAGGCTGCGATAGACGCAGACAACAGCGGTGCGCAGTTTACGGCAGAATTTATAGACGGCTGCGTGCACATCACGGCTGACGGAAGGTCGGCTCATGCGTCCACTCCCGAAAGCGGCATAAATGCGATAACAGCGCTCATCACGCTTATCAACAGGCTTGCAAACTACGACAGTCAGGCTGACATGCTGCGTGGGCTTGAAAGGATATTCCCCTGCGGCGAAACGGACGGAGCTTCGGTGGGACTTAAGGCGGAGGACAGGACAGGCGCTACGACGCTCGTTTTCAGCGTTTTCGAGATGGCTGACGGCGAGTGCCGCGGTACAGTTGACGTGCGTTTCCCCACCTGCCTTGACCTTGCGGTCGTAGAGGG
>JAGAKC010000335.1 GCA_017848155.1 Oscillospiraceae bacterium
GTATTCCTTGCGGTGAATTTCGTTATGCTTGCTGTTATGCTGGGGAGCGTTTTTTTCATCTTATCTTGAATAATCTGTCGAAGTATGCTAAAATAATGTATGAAATAATATTTCCTGATACGGAAGTATAAGGAGGAAACAAGATGAAGGTTATAGAAAAGCTCTTTCACCTGAAGGAGCACAGGACAGATGTAAAGACCGAGGTCATCGCAGGTATAACCACGTTCATGACGATGGCATATATCCTTGCGGTAAACCCCAATATCCTTGCAGAGGCAGGAATGGACAGGAGCGCAGTGTTTACTGCCACTGCAATTTCAGGCTTTCTTGCAACGCTGATAATGGCATTCATGGCGAATTATCCGTTCGTGCTTGCACCCGGCATGGGACTTAATGCATATTTTACCTACACGGTCGTGCAGAATATGGGTTACACCTGGCAGGAGGCACTTGCTGCGGTCCTTGTCGAGGGCATCGTGTTCATCGTGATGTCACTTACAAATGTGCGTGAGGCGATATTCAATGCTATTCCGCTGAACCTTAAGCATGCGGTAACTGTGGGAATAGGTCTTTATATTGCATTTATCGGACTTCAGAACGCTGACGTGGTGGTGGATTCATCCACGCTCGTAACGGTGTTCTCGTTCAAAAACTCTATAGAGAACGGCACGTTCAATTCACAGGGTATCACGGTAGTGCTTGCGCTGGTGGGCATACTTGTGACAGCTGTGCTGATGGTAAAAAAGGTCAAGGGCGGAATACTCTGGGGCATCCTCGGTACATGGGTGCTGGGCATGATATGTCAGCTGACAGGTCTTTACGTGCCAGCGCCTGAGGCAGGATTCTACAGCCTTTTCCCCGATTTCAGCGCAGGACTTGCTATACCGTCGCTTGAGCCTATCGCCTTCAAGATGGACTTCTCCAACTTCCTTTCCATCGACTTTGTTGTGGTGGTATTTGCGTTCCTGTTCGTCGATCTGTTCGATACGCTGGGAACTCTTATGGGAGTTGCCGCAAAGGCAGACCTGCTGGATAAGGATGGAAAGCTTCCTAAGATAAAGGGTGCGCTGATGGCTGACGCTATCGGTACAACAGCAGGTGCGATGATGGGTACTTCTACCGTTACCACTTTTGTTGAGAGTGCCTCGGGTGTTGCAGAGGGCGGCAGGACAGGTCTTACCTCCCTTGTATCGGCGATACTTTTTGCGGTGTCGCTGGTGCTGTCGCCGATATTCCTTGCTATCCCCGGCTTTGCAACAGCGCCTGCGCTGGTCATGGTAGGCTTCCTTATGATGACCTCGGTCATGAAGATAGATTTCAGCGACTACACCGAGTGTATCCCCGCATTTATCGCCATTATGGCTATGCCGTTCATGTACAGCATCTCCGAGGGTATCGGTATGGGTTTTATCTCCTACGTTGTGATCAACGCAGTTACGGGCAAGTTCAAGAAGATATCTCCGCTTATGTATGTGCTTGCTGTGCTGTTCGTGCTGAAATACATCATGATATAAAAGCAAATACCTCCTGCGGTAACGAACTGCACAAGTCCAGTAAAAACGGACAATAGAAAAAACACCCCCTTTATGGTAGAATTAAAATAGCTACCGTAAAGGGGGATTTTGTATGGCAAGAGAATACAGACATATCAAACAGTACGAAAAAGAAATATTTGAATTAAA
>JAGAKC010000336.1 GCA_017848155.1 Oscillospiraceae bacterium
ATTTCTTATTGGTTTTATAGCTCTCCTAATATTTTGGGTAAATACTTGTGCGAGGGCACATCTTGTAATGGATTGTCAATTACGGACGAGGAATGCTCCGATATCGGTTCGATCGTGTCGTTGGATGGAAGTGAGGAGAATAGCTTTGCTGTACCTCCGTATTCGATACATGCCGTATACGAAGATCAGATAAAATGCATTGGTGCACATGAGGATACACATGTGATCGCGGCTTATATAAACGAGCCATCTTCTGATTTCCTGTGTGAAGGTCTGGCAATGTTTATGGATGGGACTTGGTGGTCGAAGCCAAACAGCTTTTGGGTACAAGGATTTTGTGAGGATGGCGTTTGTCCCAGACCATCATCTCTTATCAATCTATCGGGTGATGCTTTTTTTGAGGTTGAAACAAGAATATCTTATCCATTGTCAGGTGCATGGGTAGATTTCTTTATTTCCGTATATGGTATTAATAGTTTTCTTAGTGTGTATTCTCGTAGCTCAGATTACATAAAGCAGATAGAAAAGGAAACAGCGGAAACTATTGATAATTTGGATGAAAAATTTTTTAGTTGGATATTATTAAAAACGTCATAAAGGTGCTTGACGATATGCGGAAAACATGTTATACTATAAATTACCTAAATTAAGTTATGGAGGAAAGCTATGAAGACCTTTAAGAAGATAATGGGCTGCTGCCTTGCGACGGCGATGCTTCTTGGCATTACCGCATGTGACGAGCAGGGCGCTGTACAGAGCGGCGCAGGAACTCCTGCTGCTGTCGGTACATCAGGTACTGTCGCTGCGCAGACCACTACAACAAACGGCGCAAACACCACCACCGACCCGAACCTTAACGCTGCCACCGATGAGGAGATAAAGGACCTTGATACGAGCTCCTATGTTCCCAGCGGAAACGCAGGTGTTGTAAAGTACCTCGGTTATTACGACATCACCGTTGACCAGAAGGGCAAGGAGCAGATAGACATCTTTGAGTCCGAAAAGTACGGCGGCAAGATAGAGTGGATATCCGCTACATTCGGTGACGCTTATTTTGAGAAGCTGGCTACGCTTATCGCAGCTGACGATTCGCCCGACCTGCTTACATATGAGCTTCAGGCATTCCCGTTCGGCGTAAGCAAGAATATCTACCAGCCGCTGGACGATCTGCTTGATATCGACGACCCTCTCTGGGCTGATATGAGAGATCTTATCGACTCGTTCGAGTACAAGGGACAGCACTACTACTTCCCTCACAGGATTGTTACCAGCTATGCGCTGAACTACAACCGTAAGACCATTGAGGACGCAGGACTCAAGGACCCCTATGACCTGTACCTCAACGGCGAGTGGACATGGGACGCATGGCGTCAGATGATGCTTGATTTCTGTAACCAGTCCCCCGATCATATCGGATATTACTGTACAGACTCCACTGTAAACTCCTTTGTAAATACCACGGGTGTAGTGGTGGTCGATCTTCTTCCTGACGGAAGCATCGTCAACAACCTCCAGCATCCCGATGTGACAAGGGCAGTTGAATACATGGTAGAGATGGGCAGATCTGGTATACTTTATCCTACAGACCATCCTCACGGCGACTGGGTATCTCCCCAGGTATTCGCTTACACCAGCGACAAGATACTGTTCCTCGGACTTGAGCCTGAGTGGACATACATAGCTTCCACAGAAAACCTGCAGAATCCCGCAGGTGTTGAGAACGACATCTTTGATACCGTTTCTGATTTCGCATTCGTTCCGTATCCCCGTGACCCCCAGGCTGACAAGTACTATCAGGCCTCCAGCTGCTTCGGCTACATGATCCCTAAGGGCGCAAAGAACACAGCAGGCGCTGTTGAGTTCATCATGTGCAACCGTCTGTACGAAACCGACGAGAACATCAAGAAGCAGATCAGGGACGATCATATTGCTCCCGAAAAGGTGACCTATACAGCAGGCAAGTACGAGGGCATGCAGAAGTGGCAGATGACATGGGATCCCACACTGTACGATCTCTGGAGAGAGATGTGTGACCCTGATAAGTTCTCCTTTGTTATCGAGGATCTTTACGGCTTCGGCTCTGAGATGCAGAAGCTGATCTGTCAGACAGAGATAGACTGCTCCTTCGGCGAGGAGTCCTGGACCCAGAAGGTGAACGAGGTAGCTCCCCTTGTACAGGGACTTATCGACGAGTATTCCGATTGATGACCGATATTACAGAAAAGACTCCCGCGGTGTATACTGCGGGAGTTTTTGCATGCTGCGTCCTTGACACGGCGGCTGATCTGTATTATAATTAATTAAAAAGGCGCTGTGCGCTGAAAAATAAGGAGAGTATCATCATGCTGAAAAACAAGGTTGCGGTCATCACAGGCGGAACAAGAGGTATCGGATATGCGATAGCGGAGCTGTTTCTGAAGAACGGCGCAAAGGTAGCTGTTCTCGGTTCGAGAAAGGAAACGGTGGATGCGGCGCTCTCAAAGCTTTGTCAGCAGTTCGACAGTGCCGACATGATGGGAATGTACCCTGATCTTACCGACTATGCGGCGGTGGAGGCTGCTTTTGCCGATGTAAAGGCGCAATTCGGCAGGATAGATATTCTTGTGAACAATGCAGGTATCTCCGCAAGAGAGCCCATCGAGGCATACGACCCCGAAGCATTCAAAAAGATAATGGATCTCAATGTGACGGCAGTGTTCAACGGCTGTAAAGCTGTAGTTCCTGCGATGAAGGAGATAGGCGGCGGAAGCATCATTAACACAAGCTCCATGGTCGCAAAGTTCGGTCAGCAGAGCGGTGTAGGCTATCCTGCGTCAAAGTTTGCCGTAAACGGCATGACCCAGAGCCTTGCACGTGAGCTTGGCAAGTACAATATCCGTGTAAATGCGGTAGCTCCGGGTGTGACGAGGACAGACATGGTCGCTGCGCTTCCCGAGGAGATGGTGGCACGTGTTGCGGCATGTATCCCCATGGGACGTGTGGGCGAGCCTGAAGAGGTCGCAAACGCATTCCTGTTCCTTGCAAGCGACATGGCAAGCTACATTTCGGGCGCAGTCCTTGCAGTGGATGGTGCAACTGTGAACTGATACTGTGTGAATTGAATGATAGGTGGTGTTCCAGATCGGGACACCACTTTTTTTGTCGCAAGCTGCTATTTTTGACGGAAAACATTCAATTATGATATGTCGCTTGAATGTTGACATCTGATGTAGTACAATGTACCATGTATAATTAGGTGATTATATGATCTTTTAAAAAACAGGTGAGAGTATGAAGGCTGTAAGAAAATATATCGTATATGTGCTGTGTGCTGGTGTTCATGCTGGCATTTTTTGATGTGTTGTCGGTGTATGACAAGTATGTGGAGGATATCCTGTACCATCATGCAGGCAGTGTAAGCAATAAGATACGCATAATAAAGATAGATGAAAAGACGATGAACGAGCTTGGAGATTTTTCCGAGTGGGACAGAAGCGTATACGCAGAGCTTGTGGACACGCTTACCGTATCTGATGAGATAAAGCCTGCTGTAATAGGCTTTGATGTGTTGTTCAGTGATACTGATACAGACGCAGCTGACAAGACTTTTGCTGAATCATGTGAAAAACACGGGGCTGTTGTGTGTGCATTCAGCTATGTCTTTTCAAAGGAGCTCGTGACGGATGAAAACGGCGAGCTTATCGAGGATACGCTTCATGTACAGGCTAAGGTGGAGCCTTATCCCGAGCTTAAAGCGGCAACCTCGCAGGGCTTTGCAAACGCGCTTATGGACAAGGATGACGGAGTTATCAGGGCTTCCTTCCTGCACTTCGATGAAAATGGCATCAGACGACCGAGCTTAAGTGCTGCGGTGTATGAGAAATATTGTGAAGTAACGGGTGCTGAGCCGATTTATCCCACCGACAACTCCATGTTTGCTTTCCGTTTCAGCGGCGGTGTGTCGGATTATGAAAATGTGTCGATGTGCGATGTGCTTGACGGCACTATCCCTCCGCAGGCATTTGACGGCTGTATAGTGCTTGTGGGAGCATATGCGGCAGGCATGATGGATGCGTATTACGTACCCGTTGACAGGGGTCAGCAGATGTACGGAGTCGAGATACACGGAAATGTAATTCAAGCGATAATGGAGGGCAGGACGCTGGAAGCAGTGCCGCCTGTTGTCAACGGAATCGTGAACGCTGTGCTGGTGCTTGCCCTGATGCTGGTGTGCGAGCGCCTTTCCGCCGTGAAGATAGTGATAGTGACCGTGGCGGCGGTGGCAGTAGAGCTCGTGGCAGGTATCTTCATATTCAATATGGGTCATTCGGGAAATATCCTGACGTTTCCGATATGCGCTGTACTGACTGCGGTAGGGTTTATAATACTGCACTATTACATGGCAAATTCCGCAAAGCGGCAGATAGAAAAGGCTTTCAGCAAATACGTCGCACCGCAGGTGGTAAAGGAGATAGCAAAAAGCGGAAGCTATGAGTTAAAGCTTGGTGGCGAGAATCGTGACATAGCAGTGCTTTTCGTGGATATAAGAGGCTTCACACCCCTGTCCGAGAGCTTACAGCCGGAGCAGGTGGTGGATATCCTTAACACCTACCTTGAGCATACCTCAAGCTGTGTTTTTAAGCACGGAGGTACACTGGACAAGTTCATCGGCGATGCGACCATGGCGGTGTTCAATTCTCCCTTTGACACGGAGGATTATGAGTTCAAGGCAGTACAGACGGCGCTTGACATCGCACGCGGCGGCGAGCGACTTGAAAAGAAGCTGCTTGAAAGATACGGAAAGAGCGTCGGCTTTGGTGTAGGTGTAAACTGCGGACCGGCGGTCGTGGGAAATATCGGCTGTGATTTCCGTATGGACTACACGGCGATAGGCGATACGGTGAACACTGCGGCACGCCTTGAAGCTAATGCGCCTAAGGGAAAGGTGTACATAAGCGGCGAGCTGTACGAGCGTCTTAAGGGCAGGCTCATCACCGAGGAGGTCGGCGAGATATCGCTTAAGGGAAAGAGCAAGGGCGTATTCGTATATTCGGTAACGGATATCGTGAGCGAAAAAAGTGAGGAAATAAAATGAAACAGCTTCTGATAATACCCGACAGGAGCAGGCTTTGTGATAGCCTTGCACTTGCGGAGAGATACGGCACGGGCTTTGAGTTCAATGATCTTTTCTACCCTGACGTGCTGGACGATGAAAGGACTATGGAGGAGATATGCAGCACCTATGCGGCGGCAGAGCTTCCCTCATTCCGCACACTGCACGGAGCTTTTTTTGATGTGATACCTTTCAGCCCTGACAGGCGGATAAGGGAGATATCCGAGCTTCGCATAGATCAGAGCATCGAGGCTGCAAGGCGCATTGGCGCAGGTGCGGTGGTATTCCACACTAATTACAATCCGTTTCTTAATTCCGATGCGTATGTGGAAAGCTTCATAGAAAAGAACACCTCGTTCTGGTCGGAGATTCTGCGTAACAACACGGATATCTGTATCTACCTTGAAAATATGTTCGATACTTCACCCGATATAATGGCTGCACTTGCGGAGAAGCTCTGCTGCCATACGAATTTCGGAATATGCTATGACCATGCACATGCGGTCATATCGGGCACCCCGCCGCTTATCTGGGCGAAAAAGCTCGGAAGGTATGTTAAGCACATACATATAAATGACAATGACCTGCGTGCCGACCTTCACCTTGCGTGGGGCAGCGGCAGTATCGACAGAAAGCAGTTTTATGACATTTATGCAGAGCATATGGACGGAGCTTCGGTGCTGGTAGAAACGACATCTGTGGAAGCGCAGCGCAGCTCGCTTGAGATGCTTTCGGCAGATGGCGTGATATAAGGAGAGGGACATGGATTTCATTCGATCGACAAAGGGTAAGATAATTATCGCCGCCACAGCAGCTGCTGCGGTGGTGGCAGTGGTGCTGATACTGCTGCTTTCGGGCGGTGAGAAGGGCTACCGCAGTATAAGCGTTGCGGAGCTTTTCGGCAGCGTTACCGCAGAAAACAATGGCAGCGAATATGCCGCATACGAGGATATGAAGCTGTACGATGGCTATGCGCTGACCACTTCTCTTGACAGCTATTCAAGACTTGTGCTGGATGAAGATAAGTACATAAAGCTTGAGGAGGACAGCCGTGCGGTGTTCAGGGCACTTGGCAGTGCGGCCAGCGGCAGCACGGTGATAGACCTTGAGCGTGGCGCAATGACAAACGAGCTTACAAAGCCGCTGACAGACGAGCAGGAGTATGTGGTGAATACTCCCAATGCGGTGCTTGCTGTCAGGGGTACGTTTTTCCGTGTTGAGGTAAAGCATGAGGAAAACGGCGACGCATACACCGATGTTTATGTGTACGGCGGCGAGGTAGTCTGCCACCGTGTGATGCCTGATGGCAGCGCTGTTGACGAAGAGGTGTCCATAAAGGCAGGATACAAGGCGTGTGTAAAGATGGATGAGGTCATTACCGTATATGTAGAGGAGAAGATTGAGGAAAAAGGCGACAATGTTGACCCTCTCAGCCTGACAGAGGTCAGTGATGATGATATCGTTGACATGTATGTTGCTTCCTACGAGGGTCATTCCATGTTCGTGGATACAAAGGACCTGTGGGACGAGATGGATGGCAGACAGATAGATGTTGACAACAGAAAGTCACATCGTGACGGTAAGAAGATACCTCATTATGATGATAAGGATAAGGACAAAGACAAGGATAAAGATAAGGACAAGGACGATGAAAAGGTCAAGGACAAGGACGGCGACCTGACAGATGATGACAACGGAAAAGGCAACAGTAACAGACCTGACAGCGGACGTCCCGGCGATGATGGAGGAGATAACGGTAACGATGATCGTGATGATCGTGACGACCACGATGATATAGATGATAATGACGACAATGACGATGTCGATGATAATGATGAAAACGACGATAATGACGACATCGATGATAATGATGACGACATCGATGATAATGATGACGACAATGATGAAAATGACGATAATGATGGTGATGATATAGACGACGGTCAGGATAACGACGATATCGGCGATAACGATGATAATGGCGGAGATGATGCAGGCGACGACGGCGAGGGCGGTAGCTCTCATTATGGCGACCCTGACAAGCCTTCACGTCCAAACGAGCCGACTGACCCTGACGAGCCGAGCGACCCTGAGGAGCCAAATGACCCTGGTGACGACGATGATAATGATGACAACAACGATGACCATGACAGCGGCGACAGTGGGGATGATGACGGAGGCTCCGGCGGTGGCGGTGGTGGCGGAAGCACCCACACTCATGTATGGGTGACCGAAACCATTCCCTCTACCTGTACCGAAAAGGGCAGCGTCACAGTAAGCTGCAAGACCTGTGGTCAGGTAAAGAGCACAGAGGAGATAGCGCTTGCTGACCACACACGTGAAAACAGGACAACACCTGCACTTTGCGAAACGGACGGACTATCACAGGTAGTATGCTCTGTCTGTGAGCAGGTGCTGTCAGAGGAAACGATACCAGCAAAGGGTCACACCGAAGTGACCGAGATAACCGAGCCTACCACTGAAAAAGAGGGCAGGCGACTTGTATATTGCAGTGTTTGTGAAAAGGTGCTTGCTGACGAGGTGCTGCCTAAATTCGCTCTGTTTACAGAGGACGGAGATATCGTGATAACATCCACGGGATATTCCGTAAACGGCGGAGAGGAGATAGCTTACACGGGCGATTACGTTATCTCCCAGAGAGATTATGAAACCGCAGCAGATATGGATATTTCTGTTGTAAGCGGTGCTCATGATATCCTTTTGAACGGTATAAACATCACAGGCGGTCTTTCTGTCAGTGAAGCTGTTTCGGTGCAGCTTGACGGTGGCTCGGGCGAAAACGTGTTAGCTGCGGATGAATCAGCCTTTGATGTCAGCGGAAGTCTGAACATCAATTCCGGTAGATATGTGCTGACGGGAACAGCTCCCGCAAGGGTGAAGTCGTCGGGCGTTGTATGCAACGATGGCGGAGATATCTCCGTTAATGGTACGAAAAACGGTATCCTGTCCGAGCTTGGCACTTTCTCGCAGCAGGGCGGCAGCCTTGACATAAACGGAGGACAGTACGGTGTGCTGTGTACATACGGTACATTTGAGGTGCTTGGCGGCAGTGTAAAGATAAGCGGCGGAACTTCTGACATAAAATCCGACGCAGCCGTTAAGATCACAGGCGGCTGTATGAAGCTCATCAACGGCACTATGGATGCGGTTGCAACGAATATTGTTGACGAGCTGGAGTGCCGCAGATTCGACAGCTATCCTGCTGACGTGCTGAACATCGTATGCTCTGACGGAACAACGTATACTTACCAGCTTAAGGAAGCTGACGCGATCGACGGAGTGTTCTACATCTGGCTGATAAAGAAGCCGTTTGACGGAGTGCTGTATACAGAGGACGGAGATATAGTCATCACCTCAACAGGCGTGTCGCAGGATGGTGCGGAGGAGATACCCTATACGGGTGCGTATACGATAATGCAGCGGGATACTGCTGATGCGGTGACCTGCCGTATAACAGTTTCTTCAGGCGTCCACGACATCACGTTTCAGGACGTGAATATCAGCTCTGACAGCGATGTGTTCAAAGCAGCAGTTGACGCAGCTGTGACCCTTAAGGGCACTGGTACGCTTACTACTACCGCAAGCGGAATAAGCTCGATCTACAATTCAGGTAAGCTTACAGTTGATGCAGAGCTTGTGCTGAGTGCGGATAATTTTGGCATATACAATGACGGCACAGCAGAGATAATGAGCGGAGAGATAAGCGCTGAGGGCTGCTCCGCAGGTATCTCAAATGCCGCAGGCTCGTCCTTTACCATTACGGGCGGTAAGGTGTCCTGCTGCGGCGTTGACGGCGGTGTATGGGGATATGGTGTGAACAATCTCGGTGTGTTCTCTGTTACAGGCGGCAGCGTTGAGGTGCAGGGTATAGGCTCTGTCGATCTCATGAATGACGGAGCTGACGCTGAAACAGTCATCACAGGCGGTTCTGTAAGGCTGGTGAACGGTGCAGCCGCATATGACGGCACAGGCAGCATCACCAACGGCACAGACGCTGTTGAGATGAAAACGCTTCTGAGCTACACATCCTCTGCGGATATTACTCGTTGGAACGGAGCAGAGTATGAGTATGCCCTCACTGCGGAGGATGTAGCTTCTGACGAATGCTGGTACGTGTGGGTGCCCGTTTTCGACGGTACCGTATACATGGAGGACGGCTCTGTCACCATCACAGAAACAGGTATAACGCAGGGCAGCATGACTGCGGAGTATGCTTTTACTGGAGATTATACACTGACGCAGAGGGATAGCGCTACTGCGGTCGATTCGACGATTATTGTTGAGAGCGGAACGCATGATGTTGCTTTAAACGGACTTAACCTGAATTCTGAGAGTGATAAGATAACTGTTCTGAATTCTGCTACCGTCATCTTTACAGGAAGTGAAAATACATTTTATTCAACAGGTGTATATTATTTCATTAATAATTATGGTAACACGATCTTTACTGATGGAAAATATACTATTATAGGTGATGAAGGAAAGGGTCGTGGAATCGGTAATCAAGAAAATGCATTTATGACTCTTTCAGGCGGAAGCTATGAATTGGGAATATATAACGGTATAGCAGCGCAATCATGTTTTTGCAGTATCTTCAATGATGGTACCCTCAATATAGATGGCGGTACATTTGTATGTGGTTCTCAAAGAACTATACTCAACAATAAGACAGGAATTCTGAAAATTACAGATGGAACGCTTGATGTAGATAGTTCAAAAAATGGTGTTATAAACAATGGCAGTCTTACTGTAAATGGTGGTGCACATATCTGGAAGGCAGGAGATAAAGCTTTTTATTCGCATGAAAATACAGCTGTTACTTCAATAAATGGCGGTAGCCTGATCCTGAACGGAAAAAATGACGATATCGATATGATTTCGATGACTGTTATAGGCGGTACATTTAAAAGTGTCAATAACACAGTGGTGGGTACAGTCACCAACGGCACAGACCCTCTCGGATGTGTAGTCTGCGACACCTTCCCGAGCGAAGCCGAGCGCACTTTTACAAATGGCGACGGCAGCACCTACGTGTACGCTCTGACCGAGGACGACAAGGCGGACGATGGCAAGTACTACGTATGGAAGCCGCTGAATGCCGTTACGCTCTACACCGAGGACGGAAGCATCGTTATCTCCGAAACAGGTTACAAACAGGGCAACGCAACAGAGGAAACTCCGTGGACAAAGGAATATATCATCTCACAGAGGGACAGCAGTACACCTGTAGAGGGATTCAAACTGTCCATGGGAAGTTTGTTTGATCGTGAGCTGTATATTACATTTGATGGTATAAATGTAACGTCTGACTCATGTGTGATGAGCTATAATGCAGAAACTTCAGTGTATATTAACGGCACGGACAGACCTAATATAATGACAACAACAGGAAGCTACTGTTTTGCCACAGGCTTGTCCTATGAATACTTCTGTTCGGGAACGTTTGAGTTCAATGTATCTTCTGCAAATGCGTACTGCATGGATATTAGCAGCATGGCGGCGGTAACTGTCACAGGTGGTACGATAAGACTTAATGCCGAATGTACTGGTACGGTGTACGGTATACGTTGTGATGGTGAACTGTATATAAATGGCGGAAATGTAATCTCCAGTATTATAAGTGATTCGGCGGAATCCGCTAACATATATACAGGCGATATGACATATATCATAAGTGTCAGCGGCGGTTCTGTTTCTTTGGCATCAGAGCAGAAGATCCTGGGCAAGGATCCATTTTCTCTTGAAGGTGTTTCCCTGACGGTCAAAGGCGGAAGTGTAAAGATAATAAGTGATATCGGTGATATTCTTTCTGTCACCAATGGCACCGATTCCCTTGAGTGTGTTGTTTACGACGAATTCCCGAGCGAGCTTGACCGTACTTTAACAAAGGGTGACGGCAGCACCTACGTGTACGCTCTGACCGAGGCTGACAAGGCGGACGATGGCAAGTACTACGTATGGAAGCCTAAGGTGCTTGTGGCCGAGGTGAATAATGTAAACTTCCCTGACCCTGTATTCCGCAGCTACGTAAGCACAGAGCTTGACACAGACAGTGACGGCTATCTGTCTGAAACGGAGATCAAGGCTGCTAAGACCATAGACGTCAGCGGCACGACAGGCGACGGCGGTATTACATCGCTCACAGGTATCGAGTATCTGACCTCAATGACCGAGCTCAACTGCCGTATGAATTCAGGTCTGACTTCTGTCGATCTTAGCAAAAACACAGAGCTTACTAAGCTGGATTGCGATCTTACAGGACTTACATCGCTTGATCTCAGCGCAAATACAGTGCTGACCATACTTGTCTGCGACGAGTGTCCGCTGACAGAGCTTGATCTCAGCAATAACACATCGCTATCAAAGCTTGCCTGTGGCGGATTGAATATTACAAAGCTTGATCTCAGCGCTAATACAAAGCTTACCCTGTTGTATTGCAATGCAAACGGACTGGCGTATGTGGATGTTACGGGACTTACAAGGCTTACGACCTTTGACGCAAGCAATAATAAGTACGTTATCCCTTCAAACGCAGCTACATTTGATCTCTCTGCAATAGACGGCTTTGATGCGTCGAGAGCAACCGACTGGACGAACTGCACATACGACAGTGCGACCAATACGCTCACCAACATCACAGGCGATGTGACCTACACCTACGACTGCGGTCAGGGGTACAGCGAAACATTCACACTTACAAGAACAGGTTGATTTTTATCGGAGGTAAAAAAATGATACAGGATGAAACAGTAAAGCAGCTTATGGCGATATCCACGCCAAAAACGTTTAAGCAGAATGAGTACATCTGCTATGAGGAGATCG
>JAGAKC010000337.1 GCA_017848155.1 Oscillospiraceae bacterium
ATATGGTATAATATGCTTAAATGAGTTAACAAATCAGTTAAATCGCTTATTAAATTACTTAATTTACTTAAACTCGATCATTTGACAGGTGCTTTTTACCTGTCTGAAGGAGGATCATAATGCCCCCGAAGCTCAGTGAACTTGTTACACTGTTAAAAGGACACCGTGTATTTATCCAGACGCATAACTTCCCCGATCCTGACGCAATAGCAAGTGCTTTTGGTCTGCAGGTATTACTCGGAAAGTTCAATATCCCCACGACAATATGTCATCACGGTCAGGTCGAACGTACTGCTACAGCCAATATGGTAGCGGAGTTCGGAATATCGATGACTACGGATGATGATCTTAAGGACATGCGTGCGGATGATTATATCATCACAGTCGATTCCCAGAAGGGAAACGCAAATCTCCTTGATCTCGTGGGTGATGAGGTCGCATGTATCGACCACCATCCGACCTTCTGCAAAGCGGAATATAAGTATAAGGATATCCGCATAGTAGGCAGCTGTTCGACCATTATAGCCGACTACTATCGTTTGTATAACATCGATATGCCGCAGGATGTTGCGACGGCGCTTCTGTACGGACTCAGGATGGATACCCGTGATTTTAACAGAGGCGTTACAGAGCTTGACGTTGAGATATACAGATATCTTTTTCCGAAGGCGAACAACGCACTTATCAGAAAGTTTGAGAGCGGTGTTATCCAGTACGATGAGCTGGAAGCATTTGTCGATTCCATGAGAAATATCGACATATGTAACGGTACGGCATTTGCATTCCTGAATTTCGATTGCGCCGATGCCTTTGTTGCAACGATATCTGACTTTATTTTGAATCTTGATGTAGTCGAAGTGGCTGTCGTATATTCACGCAGGGAGAACGGCTTCAAGTTCTCTGTTCGTTCAGAGGTGGATGAGATAAACGCAGGTCAGCTCGTATCCCGTGCGCTGAAGGGAATAGGCAGCGGCGGCGGACATAAATCAATGGCAGGCGGCTTTGCGATAGAGAGCAAGCTGCTTGATATAAGCATTGATTTTAACCGTGTGATACAGAATTTGTTCCTTGATACTATCGGCGAGATGCTTGAATCTCCTGATGAGGATCAGCCTGAAATTACATAATATCGTGATAAGCTCCGCTTTGATTGGCGGAGCTTTTTCCTGTCCCGACGCAAACAGATTATAAACTATAGGTTTCTGTGTTACAAAAAATAAAAAAACTGTGAAAGTTGCATATATTTCAGCAAAAATATTTGACAAATCAGCTGTATAATGATATAATAAAATGATTAAATATATTCTGGGTAGGTATGCATTATGACTATTTTTTACAAATTTGAAGGAAAGATGTATATTAATATAACGAACGGCTGTCCTTGCAGGTGTGTATTCTGTCTGCGTGACAATGCGGATTCCATAAAGGATAACGACAGCCTGTGGCTTGAGCATGAGCCGTCCTTTGAGGAGATAACAGCTGCATTTGACGCTTTTGATAAGACTGGCATGACCGACGCCGTATTCTGCGGCTACGGCGAGCCTACCGTCAGGGCAGATATGATAGTGCGTGTGGCACAATACATTAAGGATAATTCAGATATGAGCATCCGTCTTAATTCAAACGGTCTTGTAAAGCTGATACATCCTGACTTTGATATAAATAGCTTCCGTGGACTTATCGACAGCGTTTCCATAAGCCTTAATGCGCCCGATGCGGTGCGCTATAACGAGGTGACTCGACCATCCTTCGGAGAGAAGAGCTTTGATGTTATGTTGCGTTTTGCCGAGGAGATGAAGGATATCTGTTCCTCTGTCGCATTTACGGTAGTGGATATCATTTCCGAAGAGGAGATAGAACGCTGCCGTGCTGTTGCGGACAAGATGGGGATACCTCTGCGTGTACGTCATTACATCACGGATAACGAGAGCTACACATAATGAGGATACTTGGTATAGACCCGGGGTATGCGATAGTCGGCTATGGAGTGCTGGATTACGACGGTCATAATTTCACGGTCGTTAACTACGGTGCGATAACCACAGAAGCAGGTACTCCGTTTGAACAGCGCTTATCTGAGATATACAACGACATGAACAGCCTTTTTGAGATGTTCCGTCCTGATCATATGTCGATAGAGCGGCTGTATTTTACGAACAACAAGACGACAGGTATCGACGTTGCGCAGGCAAGGGGAGTGATAGTACTTTCTGCGGCGCAGCATGGTGTTGATATACACGAATACACACCACTTCAGGTAAAGCAGGCGGTGGTAGGCTATGGACGGGCTGAAAAGCACCAGGTACAGGAGATGGTAAAGAATATCCTGCGCCTTAAGGAGTGCCCGAAGCCTGATGATACTGCGGATGCGGTGGCGCTCGCTATATGTCACGGACATTCAAGCGGCTCTGCGCTGATGCGGTTCAAAGCTATGGAGAAGGGGCAGATAAGATGATCTACAGTTTACGTGGAGAGCTCGTACATACCGAGCCATCCCTTGCAGTTATAGAGTGCGGCGGAGTAGGCTACGCATGCCGTACCACGATGAATACGCTGAAGCAGATCGGCTCGGGCGGTGAGGCAAAGCTGTTCACATATCTTCATGTACGTGAGGATGCGGTGGACCTGTTCGGATTTGCGGACACTGCGGAGCTTGCCTGCTTCAAGCAGCTGATATCTGTTTCGGGAGTAGGTCCCAAGGTGGCGCTGTCCATTTTATCGGATATCACTCCCTCAAAGCTCGCACTGTGCATTACGACAGGCGACAGC
>JAGAKC010000338.1 GCA_017848155.1 Oscillospiraceae bacterium
ATTTCAGATTATATATGCAGAGAGGTGATGATGGTGAGGGCTGATCTTCATGTTCATTCATCGTTTTCAAGCGACAGCGAGGAGAGCACGGAGCGTCAGGTGCTTGCAGCCATCGACGCAGGCATAAAGACTCTCTGTATAACAGAGCATATGGATATGGACTATCCCACGGGAGAGTTCATTCTGGATACGTCAGCCTACCGCACAGAGCTGATGCGGTTAAGAGAGCTTTATTCTGACAGGATAGAGCTGCTTTACGGTGTGGAGCTTGGTCTGATGGACTATCTTGCACCACGGTTGTATGATTACACACGGTCGCAGGATCTCGATTTTGTTATCGGCTCGTCCCATCTTGTTGACGGCATTGATCCGTATTACCCGGGTTATTTTGACAAGCTGGGTGACAGAGAGGGAATACTTCGATATCTTCAGAGCATTCTCGACAATGTGCGTGCCTTTGATGATTTCGATGTTTACGGACATCTTGACTATGTGGTGAGATACAGCAGTGAAAAGACATATCGCCCGTCAGACTATACGGATATCATTGAGGAGATACTCAAAAAGCTCATCTCCATGGGTAAGGGTATTGAGCTTAACACGGCAGGACTTAAGTATGGTCTTGGCTGGGCGCATCCTCATCCCGAGGTGCTGAAGCGCTACCGTGAGCTTGGCGGTGAGATCATCACCGTGGGCAGTGATGGCCATAAGGCGGAGCATGTGGCTTATGATTTTGACAAAGCGGCGAAGATACTCACTGACGCAGGTTTTGAGTATTATACCGTTTTTCGTAAACGTCAGGCTGAATTTGTTAAAATAGGTTAGTTAAAAATCTGTCATGATCTTTGTTGATTGTGACAGATTTTTTTGTTTATAATCAGCATGAACAGACCGTCTGTTTGTGTAAAATGTCAAAAACTATTAAAGTATTTAAAAAGTACTTGTATATTTCGGATAAATATGGTACAATGTTGAAAGAGAGATCAGATATTGATCTACTCATCACAAATCACGAGAGGATGATTTTATGAAAGTTACTATCGCTGCTAAGAAACTCAATATTTCTCAGTCTTTTACCGACTATGCAGAGCAGAAGCTCAACGCAAAGCTGGATCGCTTCTTCCCTGATGAAGCTGAAGCAAAGATCACACTGGCAGAGCGCCGTGAGATGATCATTCTGGAGCTTACCGTTAAATATAACGGAATCATATATCGTGCAGAGCAGTCCGCCAAGGACAAGAACGATGCACTTGATGTTACCATCGATCGTATCATCCGCCAGATCAGAAAGCAGAAGACAAAGGTCGAAAAGAACCTGCGTACAGGCGCTTTTGCAGGTCTGGAGCCTGAGGCAGAGGAGAAGGAGTACGAGGTCATCCGTTATAAGAAGTTTGCTATGAAGCCTATGACGGTGGATGAGGCTATCCTTCAGATGAACCTGCTGGATCATGAGTTCTTTATGTTCAAGAACGCCGAAACAGGCATCGTAAACGTTGTTTACCGCAGAGAAGAGGGCAACTACTCCGTACTTGTACCCGAAGAATGATCTGATATTATACCCCCGACATTGTCGGGGGTCAATTATGTTTTTGAAAGAGGTAAATTATGAAAAGGAAGATGTTCAGTATTCTGCTTACGGCAGTGCTTGCTGTAAATTCCTATGCGCTGATAAGCGATACGCTGTCGGTATCGTCTGTCGTGGAGGCAGCGTCATCAGTACCTGCTCCAAAACCGTCCGCTAAAGCAGGAACAAAGTACGTCAGCGACAGCTTCAGGCTTAAGCTGACCTGTGCTGACAGCTCTGCTACGATAATGTACAGTACAGGCGGCAGCTTCAAGGAATACACAGGCGAGATAACACTGAAAAAGACCACCACGATAAAGACCTATGCGGTATCTTCCAACGGTGAAAAGAGCAAGACTGTTTCCTATAAGTACAAGCTGTCACCCAAGGTGACGGTAAGTAAGGCAAGCGGTCGCTATTACTCTGCGATAAGTGTGAAGCTGAAAGCTCCTGACGGCGCAAAGCTTTACTATACGCTTGACGGCTCGCTGCCGACAACAAGCTCGGAGAAGTACAGCAAGGCTCTTAAGCTGGACGAAAGCTGTACTCTGCGTGTGCTGGTGAAAAAGACAGGCTTTTCGTCAAGGTACATTACCCGTGACTACACCATAGCTGGAAAGAACGAAGATATATCGGGTGACTACAAGGGCAAGTACTTTTATTCTACTCTGAACTACAGTGAGAAGCTGTACTATCAGAGGATGTTTGAAAGTGCGGAGAGATTCGAGGACAAAGTTGATACCGAAGGTCTTGATATGAGCAAGGTGGACACATATAAGGTGGTATGCGCACTGAGGTATGATAATCCTCAGTTCTTCTACCTGTCCAACAGCAGCTCATATGATATGGAGCGACCTCCTGTAGCTGCAAAAAAGACTCAGAAACAGCTGGAGGCTGCTGCCGACAAGGTGGTGTCAAAGGCATTACAGTACAGTGATATCAAGGAGCGTGCAAAGTACATCCATGATGCGATAAAGGATATGACCGCATACAGTGCGTGGGGAGATGAAACCAACGGCCGTGCAGACGGTCCTCTGCTCTGGGGCTCTGCAAGGTGCGAGGGCTACGGGCATGCGTTTGCATATCTGTGTCAGAGAGCCGGTATTGACGCTGTCTGCGTTACTGGCTTCGGCGCAACAGGCAGTCATCTGTGGAACTCGATTCGTATCGGCAATGAATGGTATCACGTTGATGTGACCTTTGATGAGAATTTCGGATACGAATATTTCTGCGTAGATGACGCTTACATAAAGCTTGACCATGTTGCGGAAGATATCCTTGATTTCCCGGGGGATATGGAATTTGATATGAAGAAGGTCGAAAAGGAGTATAAGGAGTTCGTAGATGCAATTGTAAAGAACTACAAGAATGGCATAACAGAAGCTACCTACTATTTCAGTGAGGATGTTATGGGCGTAATGCTTCAGAGGACCTGCGGCTATCTTATGAGCGACCTGTGGGACAGAGGTGTCGATAAACAGCCGTGGTACAGCTATGGCGGCACTCATATCAACATAAGCCTTAGATAAAAGTAAGACCCTTTATACGGTTTAGAACTGTATAAAGGGTCATTTTTATTATTTGTTTGCTGCGCTGATATCTGTTATCGCTCTTGTTACAAGGCGCTTGAACAGCGGTGCAACTCTGTCTGCGGTCTCCTGGACCTCAGCATGGGTAAGAGGATTCTGCGAGATGCCTGCTGCAAGGTTTGAGATGCAGCTGATGCCGCATATCTCCATTCCTGCATGACGTGCAGCCATAGCCTCCACAGCGGTGGACATGCCCACTGCGTCTGCGCCAAGCGCACTGTACATGCGTATCTCGGCAGGGGATTCGTAATTCGGGCCTGTCGTCTGTACATACACGCCCTCTCTGAGCGGTATCCTTTCGTCTGTTGCAGCGTTTCTGATAATGTTCCTGAGGCGCTTGCTGTATATCTCGGACATATCAGGGAATCGCACACCAAGCTCGTCGATATTCGCACCGATAAGGGGCGAGGGAACAAAGGACGAGATGTGGTCTGTTATCATCATGAAATCGCCGCAGTTGAAGGTGCGGTTGATACCGCCTGCAGCGTTTGTGAGGAACAGGGTCTTTGCACCCATCAGCTTCATCAGTCTTGTGGGGAGCACCACGTCCTGTACGGGATAGCCTTCGTAGTAGTGAACTCGTCCCTGCATCGCAACGATCGGAACACCGCCTGCATAGCCGAAAACGAATCTGCCCTTGTGACCGAGTACAGTGGACACAGGGAAGCCGTCAAGCTCTCTGTAGTCCAGCACCTCCTTGACGTCCATCGTGTCTGCATAGTCACCAAGACCGCTTCCGAGTATCAGTGCCAGCTCAGGTCTGAAGCTTATCTTCTTTTCAAAGGAATCATAGCATTTTAAAAGCTTTTCGTATACTGCGTTCATTTTATACCTCCCAGCCGTTGAGATATTTCTCCTGTTCGGGTGTGAGCTTATCGATCTCGATACCCCAGCTTGCGATCTTGCGCAGTGCAACCTCTCTGTCTACTTCTGCGGGTACGTTTACGGTCATGCTGCCGTCCTTGCCAAGCTTGCCCTTGTTCTTTACAACGTGGAGAGCAGACAGCGCCTGGATAGCAAAGCTCATATCCATGATCTCTGCGGGGTGTCCGTCGCCTGCTGCGAGGTTTACAAGACGTCCCTCTGCGATGATGAATACGGTGTTGCCGTTTGCCAGCCTGTAACCCATGATGTTGTTTCTTGCAAGGTAGCTGTCTGTTGCTATCTCACGCAGCTTTGCCATGTTTACTTCCACATCGAAGTGACCTGCGTTGCAGCAGATAGCTCCGTCCTTCATGTTGAGGAATGCTTCCTCTCCGATAACGTCTGCGCAGCCTGTAACGGTAACGAAGAAATCGCCCACCTTTGCAGCCTCACGCATAGGCATTACCTTGAAGCCGTCCATTACTGCCTCCATAGCCTTGATGGGGTCTATCTCTGTGACGATGACCTCAGCGCCAAGACCCTTTGCACGCATTGCAACACCCTTACCGCACCAGCCATAGCCTGCAACTACGACATTCTTTCCTGCAACGATGAGGTTGGTCGTACGGTTTATTCCGTCCCATACAGACTGACCTGTGCCGTAGCGGTTGTCGAAAAGATGCTTGCAGTCAGCGTCGTTTACAAGCACCATCGGGAATTTCAGCGCTCCTGCCTTGTCCATTGCAAGCAGGCGGATTATACCTGTGGTCGTTTCCTCGCAGCCGCCGATGACCTCGGGGATAAGCTCGGGACGCTCGTTGTGGATGAGGTTTACAAGGTCGCCGCCATCGTCGATGATGACGTTGGGACGTGCGTCTATGACCCTGGAGATATGACGGTGATACTCTTCGTCTGTAGCGTCGTACCATGCGAATACGTTAAGTCCGTCGTGTACAAGGGCAGCGGCAACGTCGTCCTGTGTGGAGAGCGGATTGCTTCCTGTTACATACATCTCTGCGCCGCCTGCTGCGAGCACCTTGCAGAGGTATG
>JAGAKC010000339.1 GCA_017848155.1 Oscillospiraceae bacterium
ATCTCTTATTGGGAATGACGGAGCGTCAGCATCTTCAAGTGGCTTGAAGGAAAAGCTGGTGAATCGTATATCAGGCATCACACCTCATATGCAGGAGCAGATACCTCAGGCTGAAAGCGAAGCCGATCGCTTATCTGCGTCAGTCACATCCGGCTCACCTGAAGCGGTAAAGGCTGCGATGGGACAGAAGCTGGGCGCTGATTTTTCGGGAGTGCGCTTCCATATGGGACACGACGCTGCGGCACGTGCCGAGGCAATGGGCGCACGTGCTTTCACCAGCGGAGCTGATGTGTATTTCGGTGAGGGCGGCTTTGATGCGTCGGTCGCTGCACATGAGCTTGTACATACCGCACAGCAGGGTATGGTCGCAAGCAGCGTACCTACTATGTCTGCGCCTTTAGGCGGTGTGCAGATGAAGAAAAAGACACGCAAGGAAGAGTATGGCGAGTCTTTCGGTGAAGCCTCGGCACGCCGCTTTAAAAATATCGGCCATCTCATATCGGGCACAGGACGTCATGCAAAAGACTTCGTTGTGGGTAAGGCACGCTCGGTACAGCGAAAGCATCAACGTGCGGTAGACCAGCTCAACAACAATCGTGCGGATTATAATGATATGAGTCTTTGGGAGCGTTTCAAGTGGTCAGTAAAAAATCCTCTTGCACGTGTTTCTGCATGGGCGAAAAAGGATGATACCGAGGCTCGTAATGCCGAGAATGCGAAGATAGACCAGAAGGCTCAGGAGATCGCTGCAAATACCACATACGATCTTGGTGACGCAGGATATGACCCCAGAGCGGACGAGTATTATAATGCTACACTTGCAAATGAAAAGGCTGCCGCAGAGGCCGCACAGAGCGCAGGCGGCGATGCGGGAGCTGCTGTGGCTGCGCCGGCGAAGCAGGAGAAGCTTAACGAGTACGGAGAAACTATCCCCGGAAAGCAGGAGGTATTTGACCATATCGCTGGAGATATCGTGCGAAATAAGGTCCTTGGAATAGGTCACAAGGGCGGAATGCTCGCAGGAAAGGCTTTAGGTGCGCCTGCAACCTCCGCAAGAAAAATATCCGATGCAATAGAAGCGAA
Organism: Oscillospiraceae bacterium; assembly: GCA_017848155.1. Classification (GTDB taxonomy): domain Bacteria; phylum Bacillota; class Clostridia; order Oscillospirales; family Ruminococcaceae; genus CAG-115. The sequence goes on from JAGAKC010000339.1 coordinate 1,084, forward strand.
GCAGAGCATTAACCTGGACGGTGTGGATCAGGCTTTCGGCAGTCTTGGCGGAATAGCAGGCGGCGGTGCTTCCTTTGCAAGAGCAGGTGCCAATCTGATGCGTACCATTGACGCAGTAAAGACCGGAAATTTAACTGAATCGCTCCGCAGCGGTGGAAGCATGGCAGCGGATGTGGCAGGCGGTGCTGCCAATGTAGCTAAAGGCATTTCATATCTTGCTCGCAACAGCGGTGCGGTAGAGGTGCTTGGAACCGATGTAATTCCCGGTATCAATATTGCGGCAGGCGGAATCAAATTTGCGGGTGGTGCTACAGATACAGTAAGAGGTCTGCAGATCCGCAGCCGTATGAAGGAAAGAATGGCTGCGATGAAGAATGATCATGAAGCCGGAAATCTGAACCGTGATGAGGAAAGATACTACCGTACTCTGGAGCAGGCAAAACGCATGGCGTCCGTGCGTGCGGTGGGCGGCGGCTTCGATATGGCGTCGGGCGCAATGAAGATGGGCGGCGGCGTTGCTACCCTTGCAGGCGCTGGTGCCCCTGTCGGTGCTGCTTTGTCAGGCGCAAGTGCTGTGACCAATATCACAAAGGGACTTGTAACTGACGCCATGAAGAAGAGCCGCCGTGAAGATGTCGTAGAGGAGGAGCTTCAGCTCAAGGAGAAGATGTCGGCGCTGGAGCGTCAGGGCTACAGTCAGCGTGACGCAAAGCATATTGTCCTGAAATCAATGGGCTTCAGCTCAGGTAAACGCAAGGAGGCATTCCAGCATATCACCATGAAGCGTGCGACAGAGCTGCACAAGAAGGCGAATGCGGGCGACAAGGATACACGTAAGCTGATGAAAGAGCTTGGAGTACACAAGGTGTTCGGTAAGTACAGTCTGCAGGGCATCAGTGAAAAGCTGGGTATGGATTCCGGTCTTACATGGCAGACTCAGATGGATAATGTGGCTCATTCCCGTGACAAGAACATGTTCAAGCATAAGGCTGACGAAAAACGTGCGAGCGTAGAAAAGGAAAAGGCAAAAAAGAGAGCCGAACAGGAAGAGAAGCTTCAGAAGCAGCAGATGAAAATGAGAAAGCAGATCGCAATGGAAGCTGCAAAAAAAGCCGGAAAGAAGGGCAAATGATCGGTCGGGTGAATAAGTCCGATAAATGATCGGTCGGTTTAAGGAGTAAATGGTATGGATATTTCGATGCATGACGAGATGTTTTCGATCATGAAAGAGGAGTTTGAGGATCTTGGCATGGAATGTGCGCTGGCTCCTTCAGAGGGAGAGCCACAGCTGGGCGATACTCTTCGTGTGCTTATGGCGGTGACTGAACAGGCGTCACCTGCTATTCTTGATCTGATGCTGATACAGTTATGGGACGGAGCGTATATATTACAGCTTTACTGGACGCTGACATTGTCTATCGGCGATGGTCGTGCAGAGCTTGAAAAGGCGCTTCCTGTCATAAATTTCTTCTGTCCCATAGGAAGCTTCGGAGTTTTTGGCGAGGGTGAGCTGTATCACAAGTACGGGCTTGTGATACGTGAGGACGCAGAGGATGGTGCGGCTCTTGCGAAGGATGCACTCAATGCGGTGGCAGCTATCTACACGGTACTGGACAATTACGGCGCAGCAGCCATTTCTATCGCTGATGGCAGTCTGACGTTACAGCAGGCGCAGGATGAAGGGATCCTGCCTGTACTCTGATGCAAAGCACGCTCGGTGAAATAAGAAGCTCCGTCTTACTTTTTGCACAAGTCCAGTAAAAACGGACAATAGAAAAAACACCCCCTTTATGGTAGAATTAAAATAGCTACCGTAAAGGGGGATTTTGTATGGCAAGAGAATACAGACATATCAAACAGTACGAAAAAGAAATATTTGAATTAAA
>JAGAKC010000340.1 GCA_017848155.1 Oscillospiraceae bacterium
GAGTACATCTGCTATGAGGGACAGCCTGGAAGCGAGATGTACGTTATCCTTAAAGGCTCGGTGGGAGTGTACGTGACCAATGCCATAGGCACTATGACCGAGGTGTCACGCATCATGGCAGGTGATTTTTTCGGCGAGATGTCGATATTCGATGACCTGCCCAGAAGCGCATCCTGCATAGCGCTTGAGGATACCATCTGCGTTTCTATCTCAAAAAGCAATCTGACGAAGTTCTTCATGAACTGTCCCGAGATGGCAGGAAAGCTGCTTGAAAACATGAGCAACCGCATCCGCAGACTTGACAATGAGCTGTACAAGACCGAGCGCTTTGTGCAGAATCTGCGTGCGCCGAAGTTCAGGATACCTGATATCTATTCGTTCAGCCATGTGGTGGAGGAGCCTGCGCATAACCTTGACTACACCCAGACGGAAAGTGAAAAGTGCCCTATCTGTGGTAAGGAGATAAGCGTGCTGAACCTGCGCCGCAACATCATGAGTGTAAGGAAGATAGACCCTGACCGCCGTGTGCGTTACGCAGAGTGCGACCCCCTGTGGTTTGAGGTGTTAAGCTGTCCCTATTGCCACTACAGCAACCATCACATCAGCTTTTTCCGCATGATACCGTTCAAGCGTGAGTTCATAAAGCGTATACTTAAGGAGCAGCACAATCCCGTTATCGAGGAAAAGAAGTTCTTAAGTACCCCCTTTGACCAGCTGGTGCTGAAATATCTTCAGGCTATACATATCAACGAGTCGGTAAATGCCGCAGATAATGTACTGATAGGCACGCTGTGGCTCGACCTGTACTGTCTTGCGACAGATTCGGCTGACGACGACCTTTCCATGTTCTTTGCAAAGAATGCAGCGGAGAAGCTGAAAAAGGCGATGACCGCAGGCGAGATAGCTGACGGCGAGGTAAAATGCAGTATCGCACTTACACTCTCGCATCTGCTTCTGCTTACAGGCAGCGTAAAGGACGCTGCGGAATTCTGCGAGATAGCCGCAGGCAGCGAGGACAGCACCGTGAAAAAGCAGGCATATGCATTCAGGGAGCAGATAGCCAAAGCGTGACCTGCTTGACAGATGGCAGGAGTTGTTGTATAGTTAAGATATAACTATACAGCTGAAAGAGAGTGATGTAAAGTGCCGCTTCTGATAATAAGACAGGACATAACGAAAATGGACGTGGACGCAATAGTCAACGCTGCCAATGAAACGCTTCTCGGCGGTGGCGGAGTTGACGGATGCATCCACCGTGCCGCAGGAAAGGAGCTTCTTGAGGAGTGCAGAAAGCTCGGCGGCTGTGAAACTGGCGACGCAAAGATAACGGGAGCATACAAACTCCCGTGCAGATATGTGATACATACTGTGGGTCCCGTCTGGGAGGGCGGAAATTACGGTGAAAAGGAGCTGCTCGCATCCTGCTACCGCAGGTCGCTGGAGCTTGCAAGACAGCACGGCTGCGGCTCTGTGGCATTTCCGCTGATATCCTCGGGCATCTTCGGATATCCAAAAAAACAGGCGCTGAAAGTGGCAGAGGATACGATAAGGGAGTTTCTTGCGGATAATGATATGCTGGTGTACATCACGGTATTCGGCAGAGATACGCTGGATATCGGCAAGGAGCTTTACGGCGACATACAGCAGTTTATCGATGACAGATACGTCAAAGCTCAGGAGGAGCAGGATAAATACTCACGCAGGAATCTTAAGCTGTTTTCAAGAGCATCCGCGCCGATGGGTGACGCTGCGATGGAGCCGCCCCTGTGTCAGGCGACAGTATACGGCGAGCCTGATACGGAGGAGCTGAAAAAGCGCATAAGCGAGCTTGACGAGAGCTTTTCTCAGATGCTGCTGCGTAAGATAGACGAAAGCGGCATGACGGATGTGCAGTGCTACAAAAAGGCAAACGTTGACAGAAAGCTGTTTTCAAAGATACGCAGCGATATGTGGTACAGACCCAGCAAGGCTACCGCAATAGCCTTTGCGATAGCGCTGGAGCTTCAGAAGAGCGAAGCGGATGAGCTTCTAAAAAAAGCAGGCTATGCTCTGTCAAGAAGCAGCAAGTCCGATGTAATAATCGAGTATTTTATCTCCAACGGAATATACGATATCTTCCGCATAAACGAGGCGCTGTTTGCCTTTGACCAGAGCCTGCTTGGCGGCTGACGGAAATGTCGCTTCGGATGCGACCAAAATAATCCTCATATCCTTTATAATAAGATCGTAAGGCAAAGGCAATACGACATGTTAAGGAGGATATGACATGAAAAAAGAACTTACAGAGCTGGTATTCATACTGGACAGAAGCGGCTCCATGTCGGGGCTGGAGGCTGACACTGTGGGCGGCTTCAACTCGATGATAGCAAAGCAGAAGAAGCAGGACGGAGAGTGCTTTGTATCAACGGTGCTTTTCGACAACACGTCAGAGGTGGTACATGACCGTGTGAAGCTGTCTGAAATAGGTCTGCTCACCGAAAAGGAGTATTCCGTAGGCGGCTGCACAGCGCTTATAGATGCTATAGGCGGAGCTATAAAGCATATCGGAAATATCCATAAATATGCCCGTAAGGAGGATATTCCCGCAAAGACAGTTTTCGTGATAACTACAGACGGTATGGAGAATGCGAGCCGCAGCTACACCCTTGAAAAGGTCAGGAAGATGATCGAAAAGAAGAAGGAAAAGCATGGGTGGTAGTTCCTGTTTCTGGGAGCGAACATTGATGCTGTATCGGTGGCAGGCGGCTTCGGGATAAGTCCCGACCGTGCGGTCAGGTACAAGAGCGACAAGCGTGGCACAAAGCTCAATTTTGAGGTCATGAGCAATGCGATGTGCTCACTGCGCAGCGGCAAAAGACTCGACAGCAGCTGGAAAGAAGATATCGAGGAGGATATCGAAGCACGAGGAGTATAAAAAATCGGCATAATTATAAAGA
>JAGAKC010000341.1 GCA_017848155.1 Oscillospiraceae bacterium
CGCTGCGGCACTTCAGCACATTGACATATTGCTGTAATGCGCCAGATTGTGTATTTCCGCTACTAATATAATACCATATATACGCCATATTGTCAATAGAATATAGTACCACAAAATCCACATAATTTGTACCGATTTTATCTTTTAACACAATATATTGTATAATAATTGATAGTACAGTGGGCAAAACAGCAACTTTGTTAAATAAATAACATATATTTTCGTTAAATCTGTCAAATAAACCTTGCAAAGCATAAAAAAACTTATACCATTCGGATATTCGCAATATCTCCGCACGATGGCAAAATAATGCTACTAACGGGCAGGATAATCAAGGAAACTAAGGTGCAGATATGCTATAATTCAGAAAAGATCTGCTTAAGGAGATATATTTATGTCAACATACAATAACCCCGTGCTTAAAGGCTTCTACCCCGACCCCAGCGTTTGCTTTGCAGACGGCAAATACTATATGGTGTGCAGCTCGTTCCAGTATTTCCCCGGAGTTCCGCTATTCGAGAGCGAGGACCTTGTAAACTGGAAACAGATAGGTCACGTGCTTACCAGAAAAGAGCAGGTAATGCTTGAAAAGATAAACAGCTCGGGCGGAGTTTTTGCCCCCACCATCCGTTATAACGACGGAAGATTCTACATGGTCACCACCAACGACACCACGCATCAGAACTTCTACGTGTATACCGACGATATCCACGGCGAATGGAGCGACCCCATAACCGTTGATCAGGGCGGTATCGACCCCTCGCTGCTTTTTGAGGACGGACATACCTACTTCATCAGCAACGGACAGGACGACGAGGGCAAGGGCGGAGTTATTCAGTGCGAGATAGACATTGCCACAGGAAAGAAGCTCTCCAAAAGCAGGTGCATCTGGCAGGGCTCAGGCGGACGCTACCTCGAAAGTCCCCATATGTACAAGATAAACAGTGAATATTATCTTATGGCGGCAGAGGGCGGCACAGAGTACGGTCACATGATAACCTACGCAAGAGGAAGCTCCGTGTGGGGTCCGTTTGAGGGATACCCGAAAAATCCCGTGCTGACAAACCGCAACAAGGCTCCCAACATCATTCAGGGCATAGGTCACGGTGACCTTATCTGTGACGAGAACGGCAACTGGCACATCATCTGTCTTGGCTTCCGTCAGATAGGCATCTGGGCGCCTTTCCACCACCTCGGACGTGAGGTGTTCCTTACCCCTGTGCAGTTCCATGAGGACGGCTGGTTTACGGCAGGCACTGACGGCACGACCGCTGACAGCTACGAAAACAGCTACGGCACAGAGCAGGTCGAAAAGAAGCTGTACACCTTCGGAAACACCGACTGGGGAATAGATTGGTGCTACATGCGCCATCCCGTTACAGAAAACTACGAGCTGTACAAGGACAGGGCGGTGCTTCACGGCACGGACATCACGCTCGACTGCGTGGATACTCCCACCTTTATCGGATTAAGGCAGCGTGATTTCGTGATGGAGCTTTCCTGCCGTGTGAACTTAACAGACGGTGAGGGCGGTATCACCATGTACATGAACGAAAAGGAGCACTACGAGATAGCTGTAAGAAAGACGCAAAGCGGCTTCGAATGCATCCTCAGGCTCAACATCGGCGGAATCAAGCACATACAGAACTCCGTACCGGTCGTAAGCGGCGACAACAAACTCATCGTGCGTGCTGACAACTACAACTACACGTTCATAGCGGAAAAGGACGGCGAGGAGATAGTTCTCGGCTGCGGCATGACAAAGTATCTGTCAAGTGAAGTCGGCGAGGGCTTTACGGGAGTTATCAATGCGCTTTATGCGGTAAACGGTACTGCGGAATTTACTGAATTCAGATGCGAATATAAATAAGCACAGCAATGCCCCGACAGCTTCTGACCTGTCGGGGCATTTACTATGTCATATCATTCAAAAAGCTGCATCAGTGTGTCGCTGCTTCCGTCTGCGGTGCAGGAATATTCAACACCGTCAAGTGTTACCACCAGTGAGCGGTCAGAATAGTCTATCGTCGATCCCTCACTGCTGACGGTGATATCCTTTCCCGTCTGAGCGTCATAGATAAGCATGCCGTCAATATCGCTTCCTGCGGCTATATAGCGGCCGCCGAAAGCCTCCAGTATTCCGCCCATGCGTGAAAATTCGGGCACGGCAAGCTCCTTAACCGTCTGTCCGTCATTGTAGATGTGAAGTGTTGTGCCGCTGTGCATATACAATGTATCCTCCAGCAGCAGACATGCGCATACTCCCTCTGAAAGCTGCTGATAGCTGCCGTTTACATAGTAGAATACCTCTGCGCCCGACAGCCACTGTGCCTGAGTATTGCCCATCTCACGCAGGACATAATACTCCCCGTCCGCTGCGGGATAGAACGTTACGGGCATAGTAAAGAAGCCATAGCGGTCAACCGCTACATTGTCGTACACGCTCTGCATGTAGTTCGTCTGAAGCAGCCAGCGGTCACATGCCGCAGGGTCAAGCTGATAATGCACGTCACTGAAAACGAACTCGCCGTTTTCACTAAGCTCGGGATAGAAGCTGAAATACTTCACCTCGGACAGGTCGTCGGCGTTCCTCATCATAAGCAGTATCGCAGACTCAGGCGCAAGCTTGCCGCTCTCCATAATGCTCACAGAATACACCTTGTTCCAGCCGCCCTCACCGTCGGGGACATCCTCTGTCCTTATCCAGCGCGTGCCGTCCTTGTCGGTAAACTCTACGCCGCAAAGCGCTTCGGGCAGTACATTGTACTCGTACAGCGCATCAACGACTCCGAAATACCCCAGTGCAAGGCTGCCCGTTTTAAAACCGTAGTTGCCGCATGTGCGCTGATAGAATACCGTGCATCCGGAAAGTACCATCTCCGCACCATCTGACGCATCTTCAAAGTAGTACAGGGTATCGTTGTCATCCTTGCTGATAAACCACATCTCACTGTCGCCGTACATATACGCACCGCTCTCGTCCATAAAGAATCCCTTACAGGGAGCATCAAGACTGAATGCATCGTCCGAAGCAAGCCTGAGGTCAAAATACCCGTCACCGTTGCCCCACTCGCCGTGGAAATACGACACGTACACA
>JAGAKC010000342.1 GCA_017848155.1 Oscillospiraceae bacterium
AGCTGGCTGCCGTCTATCCTTTTTTCTGTCGGCGGAGTGCTGCTTGCCGCAGGAAGCGTTGCGGCGATGTACCTGCTTGGGATACTTCCTCCTGCGACACTTGAAAGGGCACAGGCACTGTATGACAGCGGCAGCTTCGAGCAGAGCCGTGCTGTGTACGAGAAGCTAGCTGCGGATGACAAATGGAATATCGAGGCTTACGAGGGCATGGCGAAATGCTGCATAAGTCTTGGAGATAATGACGGTGCGATCGCAGTGTATGAGGATCGCTACCCTGAAAGCAGCTATGAACGCTATCTGCGCATATCCGAGCTGCATATTGCGGCTGGTGACGTTAAGTCTGCCGTGGCAGTGCTGGAGGACGGCATGACTCAGCTGGACGGATATTCAAACAGACAGCTTCAGCAGGAGCTGAATAAACTTGTATCAGAAAGGCTTCAGGGAAGCTGGCGTGTAAAGACAGTAAACGGAAGCTCTCCCGATGTGTTTGCCGAGGAAGCAGGCGAGCGCAGCGAGAATTATTTTTTCAATATCGTTTTTGACAAGACTGATATGAAGCTTGAGATAGGCTCGGAGGAATATACCCATTTCCCGTACTATAGCGGCAGAGATATACTTCTGTCGTTTGAAGGTAATTTGCTTACTATGCAGCTGGATGCAGAGGATGATGCTATCACCTTTTCCTATAATAAGGATGGTACGCAGTATACTATAGTTATGGAAAAGGGCAGACATGATATTCCTTTTGCAGTGTCCTGAGCATCATTGATCATCAGAAGCTATGAAAAGAATAATGGTGATCGGCTGTCCGGGAAGCGGCAAAAGCACCTTTTCAAGAGCGTTATATCAAAAGACAGGTATTCCGCTTTTTCATCTGGATATGATGTACTGGAATCCCGACAGAACGACTGTGGAAAAGGCTGTTTTCCGTGAGCGTCTGGCAGACGTGATACAAAAGGATGAATGGATAATCGATGGCAATTACGGTTCGACTATCGAGTTAAGATTACAGGCTTGTGATACGGTGATATTTCTGGATTACTCGCCCGATGTCTGCCTTGACGGTATAATGAAAAGGCGTGGAAAGGTGCGGTCAGATATGCCGTGGACGGAAAAAGAAGATGAAGAGGATGAACAGTTCATTGAGTTCGTAAAAAGCTTCGATTCTCAGAGCAGACCGATGATAGTCGAGCTGCTGGACAGATATCCTCAAAAAGAGGTATTCATTTTCAAAGACCGTGAAGAGGCGGACAGATTTCTGGATCAGTTATGATAACAGCTCCCGTGAAGCTCAGAGCTTCATGGGAGCTGTTTTTCTGTTCTGATGTCATGTTTCGCCGTAAAGCGTTGAAAGCTCCTCGGCGGATATTTCCCTGCATTCGCCTGATGCAAGGGACGGGTCAAGTACTATACCGCCCATGCGTACTCTTTTCAGGTGTGTGACTTTGTTTCCTGCGGCTTCCATCATGCGTTTTACCTGATGGTATTTTCCCTCGTGCAGGACGAGCTTTACGATATTCGGATCATCTGTCAGTGACAGCTGTGCAGGCATGCAGACCTCTCCGCCATCAATAGTCATGCCCGATGCGAAAAGCTCGATATAGCCTTTCTCGGCAGGTCTATCCAGAGTAACGATGTACTCCTTTTCCACATGATTTTTTGGGGAGAGCATCTTATGTGCAAGCGCTCCGTCATCGGTGATGAATACAAAGTGGCAAGGAAAATACTTCTCCGAAACTTTAAGGGAAGCTCAGCATTTAAAACACCGATTACGAAGGAGGATTAAACAGAATGAGGGATACATTTTTTGAAAAGACAAACTGTGACCGCTGCAAAAAGCCTTTAAATGGTATGCGTATGATGTCAATGTATAAT
>JAGAKC010000343.1 GCA_017848155.1 Oscillospiraceae bacterium
CGTCATGCTTTCCACGCAGGAATGTCTGCCTGCCATTTACAAGAAGCTTAAGTCCGTCCGCTGCCATCTCACGCATTCCGAAAACGACTGTGCGAACATCTTCCCCGATCTTTATATCCAGCTTTATTAGGCTGGGAGAAAACTCATCCCACAGCGGTACAACATCGGATAATACTATCTCCGCTTCAAGAAGTCCGTCCTTGTATTCAGCTGTACATTCGCCATATTTTTCAGCATCATCATAAACGCAAAGCTCGGCGCAGCCGTGCTGAACACCTGATATCTCGGCACGTACTATGACTTTCTTATCAATAACATCCGTGAAAAGGTACACAGCCTCGGGATATGCGGTATAGCACTGAAGCTCCATACGACCTATGATACCGTTCCAGTTCGTCTGGGTATCACGAGAGGTCATATGACCTCCGCCAGTGGGATAATCGGTGTTGTTTACACGAATGACCAGCTCATGCTCGCCTGCTGAAAGACCGTTGAGCACAAATCTGTGCGGTGAGCAGAGCGAATCTCCGTAACGGAATTCTCTGCCATCAATGTATATTGCGGTCATTCTGGTACGCTCAAGGAACAGCGTCAAGCTCTTACCTTCGCATTCGTCAGGTATTGTTACAGTTCTTCTGAACCACGCATAGCCCTCGAATTTGTGCATATCAGTAAGGCAGCCGTACTCTATCTCCTCGTTAAGCTTTCCAAGACCTGCATTCGACGTAGAATCGGGCAGTACGATACTGTCAGGATATACTTCAGGGGACAGCTCCCTTTTTTCGCTGTCAAGGCAGACATCCCATCTGCCGCTGAGATCAATAATGAACATATCACTTTCTCCAATCAGATATTGTGCACAGCACTTGTAATTATGATAAACTATATTACAAAAAAAGTCAAGCCGCTTTTGGACAGTTAAACACCAAAAGCGGCTTATTTTCGGTTAGTCGATATTACAGCGGAACGAATGTTATTCCGTCGCTGCCTATGGTAGCCTTGCAGTGAGATGCCACAGTATTTACCTGCAGGATGTGGGAATTGATCCTGATAAGTACACCCGGATATATCTCTCTGCGCACGGACACGGAAAGCGTCTGCTTGCGCTCAAGCAGCTGCTCGATCTCGTTTATCCTTGCCTGATTACGCTTGATCTCACCCTGTATCTGGAAACGGGACTTCATCGCCTCGACCTTCATCTGCTCACGCTCGGGCGGAAGCTTTGCAGCCTTTGCCATCTCCTGCAGCGTGGTCAGTATCTTGCCAAGCTGGTCAAACTTATCCTCAAGCTCATCATTCTTTTTGCTGAGCGTTTCTCTCTCCTCTGAAAGGATTGCATTGTTACCAAGAGTTATCATGGTCTTTGCATAACCCTCAGAGCCAATAGACGTAGCTTCGATATTTTCAAGTGCTGTGTACTTTCCGCCCATCATTGCGCCCTTACCTGTGGCAAGTATGGACTTTCCTGCAAATACCTCGCCGCCCATGAATGCAGCGGACTCAACATCGCCCTCTGCATGTATATTACTGTTTTCACAGAAGCCAAGCTTTACATTGCCTTTACAGGTTATGCTGGAATTGATGCTTCCGAGCTTTACGGTGACATCACCGTCAGCTGTAATGGTAGCTCCTGTTACTGTGCCGTTTACAAATATATCCCTGCGTGAATTCAGCGTGTAGCCCTCACATACACTTCCCTTAACGCGGATAGTGCCTATGAAGTCGATATTACCTGTGGCAACATCAACATCACCCTTGATAAACAGCTCTTCTTCAACGACAAAGCTGCCGTTAAGATACCTGAGATTTCCGTCAACAGACGCAACAAGCTCTGTACCGTCCTCAGAAAGCGCTGTACCCTGACCTACATTCACTCTTGCAGGCACACCGATATGCTGGGGAACCACTCTTCCGGTAATGTCCATACCAGGTTCTCCCTCAGTGGGCATAGATATAGTTCCTATCACCGTACCCTTGTAGATGTTCTTAACGATACCAAGGTTCTTATAATCAACTGTTCCCGATTCATCCTCGACAGGTGCAACAACGCTATCCTTGTCAAAATTGTATTTGATCTCTCCATCTATACCATTTATCGGTGCAGTCCAGGATGCAATACAGATATTGATTCCGTACATCTTCATATCGATTGCATTTTTTATAGCCTCTTCGTCTATTCCATAGCTTATACTCTTTTCATTCATGGCACTACGGATCATATCCATCGTGACATCAAGTCCGCCGTTTAACGGACCTGTTATCTCCATGAAGGCAGTGGTACAATTAGGGTCAACCGATATTTCGACCGTTGCGTGGATCGGAGTATTGGTGGTTTCAGACATAATCTGACCCCCTTTCTTAATTCTCAGAACATTATATCTTCTTAATTATATTGTACCATAAACGATACTATTTTGCAACCACTATAAGCGCTGTCAATATAGACAAATATCCCTTATATTTTTTGTTACCGAAAGGATAAACAAATAACAAACAGCTTATATGACATTATCCGAGTCTTATCGGAAAGCCGTAAGCTCCATTGCTCATCCTTCTACTTTTTCCAGAGATATTCCTTTGCAGCCTGTATCGTTTCAGCATACAGTTCCATTGCAGCGGGATGCTCGGTTTTGATATAGCTGATGCTCTCTTCAACGGACTCTCCCGATGTTATACGTTTTCCTGCCTTTTCCAGCAGCAGACAAGCCTTTGAAAGTCGTTTTCCGCCAACATTAAGCGCATTGGATTTGAGCGCATGGATGACCACGGTATATCCCTTCCAGTCCTCTGCGCTTTTCTTTGCTTCAAGGTCTGCAAGCCTTTCGTCATGCATATCGCAGAACACGGACAGTATCTCCTTATACATATCCTCACTGTCCATGCAGTATCTGATTCCGACCGATGTATCGAACAGAACGATGTCATCAAGAGATTCCGCCTGCTGTACAGGCTCTGCAATTTTCACCTTGTCATTTTCTGAACTCTTTCTTTCAAGCTCCTCATTACTTACTTTTGTATAGATGATCTTATCTGCAGGAAGATATCTCGCAAGCATCTCCTCAAGACGTCTGCCGTCTATAGGCTTGCTCATGTAGTCATCAAATCCCTCTGCAAGATACATCTCCCGTACACCTGACACCGCATTTGCAGTTAGCGCAATTATAACAGCGTCCGCACTTGCATTTTCCTGCATATGACGTATATGCTTCAACGTTTCTATACCGTCCATTTTCGGCATCATATGATCAAGCAGCACGATATCGTACTTGTTCTGACGCATAAGCTCAAGCGCTTCCTCGCCACTCATACATAACGTCAGCTTCACCATAGTATCCTTCAGCAGATTCTTCACCACAAGCAGGTTCATCTGATTATCATCGACCGCCAGTACGCTCGCACTTGGCGCAGTAAATACTGTGGAATAGCCTGTGATCTCCTTTGGACCTGCTGATCCGATCTTCCCTATGTACTCATCGCTTATTATCTTCTGGGCAATGCTTACAGTAAAGGTGGAGCCTTTTCCGTATGCGCTGTTTACCTTTATCCTGCCTCCCATCAATGTTACAAGTCTTTGAGTTATTGCAAGACCAAGACCAGTGCCCTCTATATTACGGTTTGCGGAAAGATCAAACCTGCTGAAATTCTGAAAGAGCTGCTGCTGTTCAGTTTCACGTATACCTATTCCGGTATCAGAGACCGATATCTTTAATCTTACTTCATCCGAAACAGGATCAATGATCCCGTCTATGCTTAGCCTTACACTTCCCTTATGTGTGTATTTTACAGCGTTGCTGAGCAGATTCAGCACTATCTGCTTTATTCTGATATCATCACCGTAAAGGATGTTAGGAAGCTTTTCATTGACATCCACATAGAAATCGAGCTTCTTTTCCTCTGCTCTTACCCTCATCATACATGTGACATTATGCAGCAGCTCGCTAAGTCTGTATTCATGCTCAACTATATCCATC
>JAGAKC010000344.1 GCA_017848155.1 Oscillospiraceae bacterium
CGACAATGCACTGTAAAGGAAACGTGCATTTCGGGGGATATTCTTCATTATCGTTTCGTTATCGCAGTTATTGGTCAGGTTACAGCGACCCTTTCCCGTTATGGCGAGCTTTTTTCCGTTTCGGTCATTCTTCTCGCAGACAGCGACTCCTGCGCCGTTTCTTGCAGCTGTAACGGCACAAAGCATACCTGCCGCACCTGCCCCGACTATCACAACATCATACATCATGTCACCTCATAAAAATCGGGGCGACGTGTGCCGCCCCACAGCTTGTCGAAAAAACACCTTCCGCCTGCGAAGCAGGCATTTTCAATAAATTTTTTGCGGGGGTCTCCCTCGCAGAAAATACCGCTGTCCCGACGAGTGTATAACCGCAAAGCGGTTATGCGCATGGGAGGGACGACTCGGAATGGCACCAGCCATTCCGACCTCCGCTTTTTGCGGAGAATCTGTCGGAAAAGTCCCAACGGGACTTTTTTGACAGACAGAGGGGCGACGTGTGCCGCCCCGTGCTGTCAGACATCCTTTTTGTATACCTCTGTGCGCTCCCACAGCTTTTCCAGCTTTCCGAAGCTCTTCTCAACGCTCTCACGGTTGCGGTCGGACACCGCCACGATAAGTGCGTTAATAAGGCTCATCGGTGCGACCAGACTGTCAACGAATGACACCATGTCGGAATACGCATACAGCGCCACATCCGCATACTGCGCAAGCGGCGAGCTCTCACCGTCGGTGATGGCGATGATCCTTGCACCGCTCTCCCTTGCAAACTTGCAGGCTTCGATGGTGCTGGACGCATAGCGTGGGAAGCTCATGGCGATAAGTGTATCACCCTCGCCGATATGCACCATCTGCTGGTAAAGCTCATTCGTGCCGACAGCACCGATGTGTATCACATTCTTGAAGATAAGGCGCAGGTAGTTATGCATGAAATTCGCAAGGATTCCGCTGCTCATTGCACCCTGGATATATATGCTCTCTGCGCCGCATATGGTATCCACGGCTCTTGTAAAATCCTCCGCACTGACCGCTTCCATCGTGCGGCGTATCTTGTCGATATCCTGACTCAGTATGCCCTCAACGGGGTCGTGGTCGCCTATCCTGCTGCGTGTGACGTCCATACGCTGGATAGACGTTAGTCGATTCTTTATATGGCTCTGAAGTGAGCGCTGAAGCTGGGGGTAGCCCTCAAAATCCAGCTTGTTTGCAAAGCGCACCACCGTGGACTCGCTGACGTTTACAGCATTTCCGAGCTTCAGTGCAGTCATATAAGCCGCACGCTCATAATGCTCGAGGATGAAATTCGCAATAAGCTTCTGCCCCTTTGAAAACTCGGGCATCATATCCGAAATACGCTGAAGCAGGTCTTCCTTCATAGCGTGTACCTCTTTTCATATATAATAATATAATAAAGCGTTTTCTGCAAGGATATATACTATAATACACCATTTGCAGGAATTTTGCAAGCAGTTTATGAAAATCTTTCGTATTTTATTGAAAAATCGCTGTCAGAAGCTCAAAAATGACAGAACGCCCTTTATTCTCGGCAGTATCTTTCATATGAAGGACGGAACTTTCATGAAAAATATCCTCCCTGTCATATAGCAGGGAGGATAAGATGGTTTTATCACTGCGTCAGGAACTTCTCATAATACCGTACGGTCGATGCAGTTGCCGCATGGAACGCATTGTTTGCGAAAAGCACGTCTGTAACTCCCTTTTCGGTAAGATAATCCACTGCGTTCTCGGTGAAATAGCGCATATCGATAACGATTATCTCCTCAAACGAGCCGAACAGGAACGGCGGCAGTGCATTTCCGTAGCTGTCCTTGAATATAGCCAGCTTTCTGCCGTTCTTCGTCGATGTCTTTACGTGAGTTATCTTGGAATCTCCGCCCATGAACGTGCAGTACGCCATGCTGTTGCCGTCGGAGTATTTGATGAAGAAGCTGCCCTCGAACGGGTCACGCATTCCTGCGATACCGCCGTCCTCGCCGAGGATATATTCATAATAGGTAGTCGAGAAATCCACCGTCTGCGGAACGTAATAATAGAATTCCTCGGGATTGTTCTTTATCTCGGGGTCGTATTCACTGTAGGTATACATGGTGCCGACGTAGTCATGCACGACTCTCTGCTCATACTCCGAGATGTCAAGGAACGGCACCTCCGCAACCTTTGCGAACTCCTGCGCCGCATAG
>JAGAKC010000345.1 GCA_017848155.1 Oscillospiraceae bacterium
AGCAGCTCGCAACAAGCGCAGAGATCGACCAGCTCGTAAGCACCATCAACGTAAACGACTCAAACACCATCGTAAAGTTCGGTGCAGAGGCAGCAGAGGAGATCTCCAAGGCATCCGATCAGGTGCTCAACTCCATGAGCATCTCCCAGATCAACGATACAGGTACGATGCTCAAGAATCTGGCTGCCATCATGGATCAGTTCGATATCGATGAGATCAAGGATGAAAAGCCCGGCTTCTTCACAAACCTCAAGAAAAAGCTTGAAAAGATCATCAACAAGTACAACACAATGGGTTCTGAGATCGACAAGATCTACGTTCAGCTGAAGCAGTACGAAACAGAGATCGAGCAGGCTAACACAAAGCTCGACAACATGTATGAAGCAAATCTCGGCTACTACCAGCAGCTCGTCAAGTACATCATGGCAGGCGAGCAGGGCGTAAGAGAGCTTGACGCATTCATTGCCGATTACGAGAAGAAGGTCGCTGCTAATCCTGATGACGGCACCATCCGCATGGATCTCTCCAACCTCCAGCAGATGAGAGAGATACTCGACCAGCGTGTAATGGACCTTAAGGTAGCAGAGAACGTTGCTATCCAGACAGTACCTATGCTCAAGACCATGGAGTACTCAAACCTCAACCTCATCAGAAAGATCAACTCCGCATTCATCATCACCATGCCTGTATTCAAGCAGGGTCTTGCACAGGCTATCATGCTGAAAAGACAGCGCATCCAGGCTGAGTCGCTCAGCGCTCTCGATCAGAAGACAAACGAGATGCTTATAAAGAACGCTCAGAACACAGTAGCTCAGTCCAAGGCTATCGCAGCTATGTCCGCAGGCTCTTCCATCAAGGTGGAAACTCTCCAGCAGACATGGCAGACCATCGTTACAGGTATCGACGAGGTCAAGGCTATCCAGGATCAGGCTCGCGAGAAGCGCAAGCAGGACGCAGTTGCCCTCGAGCAGATCAAGGAAGACTACAAGAAGCGCATGAAGGCATAAACTTCGTATATCAGCAAAGGCTGTGCAGAAATGCACAGCCTTTTTATGTGCAAAAAAAAATGAGATAACTCTTGACAAAGCTGTGAGGATGTGTTATACTCATATCAGTTAGATTGTATACAATTTAATTTAGCGCAATCATATTGAAAGGAGCAGACTATGACTATCTACGATCACAGCATTAAAACAGCAGAGGGCACGGCGGTAAGCCTTAACGACTACAGGGGCAAGGTGATGCTTATAGTGAACACCGCAACAGGCTGCGGCTTTACTCCGCAGTACGAGGGACTTCAGGAGCTTTACGAAAAGTACGGCGATAAGGGGCTTGAGATACTGGATATCCCCTGCAATCAATTCGGCGGACAGGCACCCGGCAGCGACGACGAGATAGCCGATTTCTGCCAGTCACGCTACGGTGTAACGTTCAGGCAATTTGCAAAGACTATCGTAAACGGAGAAAACGAGGAGCCGCTGTACACCTATCTCAAGGCTCAGAAAAAGGGCGTGATGGGCGGCAGCATCAAGTGGAACTTCACAAAATTCCTTGTTGACCGAAACGGAAACGTGGTGGAAAGATATTCGCCCACTACACCTCCCGAAAAAATAGAAAAACGGATAAAGGAGCTGTTATAATGAAATATTCATACAGAACATCCACCGTCTGTGCGACGGAGATACGCTTTGATCTTGACAGGGATATCGTAAGCAATATCGAGTTCACAGGCGGCTGCAACGGCAATCTGAAAGCGATCGCAAAGCTGGTGGACGGCTGGACGGTGGACAGGATAAACGAATACCTACAGGGAAATACCTGCGGCAGACGGCCTACATCCTGCGCAGACCAGCTTGCAAAAGCTGTGAAAAAGGCGTATAATGAGAGTATAAATTCTTAATGGACGGTGTTTTGACATGAACGAAAAGGATCCGGATCAGCTGAAACTGGAAAACCAGCTGTGCTTTCCTCTGTATGCCTGCGCAAAGGAGATAGTAAGGCGGTATAAGCCGTATCTTGACAGGATAGACCTTACCTATACCCAGTACATCACGATGATGGTGCTGTGGGAGGAACGGAATATCACGGTCAAGGCGCTGGGTGAAAGACTGTACCTTGATTCGGGCACGCTCACTCCCCTGCTGAAAAAGCTTGAGGGAAAGGGCTACATAACCCGTGAACGTTCAAAGGAGGACGAAAGGAGCCTTATCGTTTCTGTCACCGAAACAGGCGATGAGCTTAAAAGCAGCGCTGCGGATATCCCTTTCGGCATAGGAAAATGCGTCGCACTTGAGCCGCAGGAGGCTGTTCAGCTGTACACGCTCCTTCACAAGATACTGAACGGGTTTGAAAACGAACCTGAAAAATAAAGTTCCTGAAACAGCATATATCGGGCAGTACCAAAGGTCGGTGCTGCCCGTTTTGCTTTGAGAAAGCAAAAAATCGTCGATAACACCAAAAAAACCTTTGTTTGTTTGAATTTTGGGTAACAGTTTCCGCTTGATATATTCCCGTGCTTGTGATATAATAAACTTTGATATATTTGATATAAATTTGTTCCGACAAAAAAAGGAGCGTCAATGAAAACAGTAATAACAGACAACAGTCTTTGCACACTGCCGATAGACGACAGCGTCCGTCCCTCCATGATATATAAATATATCTCGGCGCTGGGCGAGGCAGGAGTGAAATATGTGGAGCTTGACTTCCGCACGATAATGAAGATGACCGAGCTTCCCGATGATGTG
>JAGAKC010000346.1 GCA_017848155.1 Oscillospiraceae bacterium
CTTGTACTCCGAGAAAAACGGCATGCTGTCCGCAAAATCCGACAGGCTGTCTGACGGCGGAGCCTCATTGAAGCGCACGAAATTAAGGTCGGACGGCTCCTTGCCGAGGGCGGCTTCGATTATTTTGTTTTCATATGTTCTGGTGAGAAAATGCTCCTCGCCGAAAAGGAAATACACCCTTGCAAGCCTTCCCGATTTGAGGTCAGCCTTAAGACGTGCTTCTTCTATTTTAGCCACTTTATGCTCCTTGATCCATTAAAATACAGCATACCTGCGCTCCGCATCGGAAGGCGGTATTATGCCATCTCCGTGCTGAGCTTCTTTCCGCCGAGGATGTGGAAATGCAGATGACGTACAGTCTGACCGCCGTCCTCTCCAACGTTTGAAACTACACGATAGCCGTTTGAAAGTCCCTCTTCCTTTGCTATCTGAGGGATAACGGAGAAGATGTGCGCAACAACTGCGCTGTTTTCAGCAGTAAGCTCGTCAACTCCGCCGATGTGCGCCTTGGGGATCACAAGAATATGAGTGGGCGCCATAGGTGCGATATCACGGAATGCAAGGCACCTGTCGTCCTCGTATACCTTTGTAGAGGGTATCTCCCCTGCGATTATCTTACAGAATAAGCAGTTTTCCATTTTTGTTTCCTCCTGATATTTATTCATAATATATTTCAACCTTTGCAGCATGCCCTTTTACATACTTATCTGTCAGGCTATGCTCTGCGCAGCCTCCGTGCGGCACGAACACCTCATGCCTGAAGCCATCATCTTCAATAAGCTCCAGTCTGCAGCCCTCATCAGAACACTGTGTGACGCTTACATCAAACATTCTGCTCTTTTTGTAGCCCCAGTTCTTTGATGCTTCAAAACAGACAGGTGCACGTTCACCGACCCAAAGACACAGATCTCCCGCAGCATAGTACACATATTCCAATGCGCCGTAAATTGCTGTCATCTGCTCATTTGCAATGTACATCTTGAAATACAGATGACACAGACTATCCTTAAGCATGATCTGTACCTTTCACATATTGCACGATACGGTCTTTGAACGTTTCTATCCAAAGACCGCATCATTTATATTATACGCTATTATCGGTTAAGGCACAGTAAAAGTCAGTGCCGTTACTTGATGAACTTAGCTGCAATATCAGCTGCTGCGCCGAATGCATCATTCAGCTTTGAAGTATCGGGGATACCAGCCATAGCCTGATCGGGCTTTCCTCCGCCCTTTCCGCCCATGAGAGCAGCCATCTCCTTAACTATCTGACCTGCGTTAGCGCCCTTTTCAACAGCAGACTTTGAGCACTTGCACAGCATATTGCTCTTGCCGTCGTTTGTGCCTACGAGGACAGCCACGAAGCAGTCAAACTTGTCAGCAAGGCTGTCGCCGATCTTTCTAAGGCCATCAGCGCCTGTGCCGTCAAGAGCAGCGGTGATGATCTTTACACCGTTCACCTCTGCGCAATCCTTGCCGAGATCGCCCATCTGCGCATTTGCAGCAGCCTGCTGCATAGCCTCGATCTTCTTATCCTTTTCACGAAGCTCGCCCATAACGCTCTCGCAGCGCTTTACAAGCTCGTTTGTATTAGCTATCTTAAGTGTTTCGGCAGCCTTTACCACTGTGTCCTTATAGGAGTTCAGCAGCTCCAGAACATTTGCGCCTGTCACAGCCTCGATACGTCTTACGCCGCTTGCAACGGAGGTTTCGGAAACGATCTTGAACAGGCCTGCGCATGCGGAGTTCTTAAGATGCGTACCGCCGCAGAACTCGGTGGAGTACCCGCCTACTGTTACAACACGTACAACGTCGCCGTACTTCTCGCCGAAGAGAGCCATAGCGCCCTTCTTCTTTGCTTCTTCGATAGGAAGCTCCTCTGTTACGACGGGAACACCCTCAAGGATGACCTTGTTTACATAAGCCTCGATCTTCTTAAGCTCCTCGGGAGTAACAGCGTTGAAGTGAGAGAAGTCAAATCTGCATCTGTAGGGGTCAACATAAGAACCGCTCTGGTGAACGTGATCGCCCAGCACCTCTCTCAATGCACTCTGGAGGATATGAGCACAGGTATGGTTGCGCTCTGTAGCGGCACGCTTTTCAGCGTCAACAGCAGCTGTTACGTTGTCGCCAACGGAGAAGCCGCCTGCAAGCACCTCGCCGCTGCATATGAATGCGCCGCCTGTAAGCTTCTGTGTGTCCTCTACCTTAATGACGCTGGAGCCGTTTGTGATGGTACCGCAGTCGCCTACCTGACCACCCATCTCAGCATAGAAAGGTGTGTTCTCGATGATAACGCTCACCTTGTCGCCTGCGCCGCAAAGCTCTGCCATCTCGCCGTCCTTGACAAGAGCGAGTATCTTTGTATCGGATGTAAGACCTGTATAGCCTACGAAATTTGTCTTGTAGTTGTCAAGCTCGCTGTTCTTTGCATTGTCCCAGCCGCCGCCGAGCTTCTTGTCTGCTCTTGCGGTGTCCTTCTGCTCCTGCATCAGCGCTCTGAAGCCGTCCTCATCAGCGGACAGACCCTTCTCCTCAAGTATCTCCTTTGTAAGGTCGAGAGGGAAGCCGTAGGTATCGTGGAGCTTGAATACATCAGCGCCCGCAAGGGTCTTTTCGCCCTTTGCGATAAGTGCGTCGATCATCTCGCCGAGTATCTCCGTACCCTTGTCAACGGTCTTTGCGAAGCTCTCCTCCTCGGTCTTGATGACCTTCTTGATATAAGCACGCTTCTCGTTAAGTTCAGGGTAAGCGGAAAGGTTCTCGTCGATAACTGTATCGCATACCTCGTGCAGGAAGGAGTTTGTATAGCCGAGCATCCTGCCGTGTCTTGCGGCACGTCTTAACAGACGGCGCAGAACATAGCCTCTGCCCTCGTTGGAGGGAAGCACACCGTCGCCCACCATGAATGTCGTGGAGCGGATGTGGTCTGTGATAACACGGATAGAGATGTCCTTCTTTGCGTCAGCCTTGTACTCAACACCGATGATGGAGCATATCCTCTTCATGATGTTCTGAACGGTATCTACCTCGAAGAGGTTGTCAACATCCTGCATCACGCATGCAAGTCTTTCAAGACCCATGCCTGTGTCGATGTTCTTTGTTGCAAGCTGGGTGTAGTTGCCCTTGCCGTCGTTGTCGAACTGGGTAAATACATTGTTCCAGATCTCGATTATTCTGTCGCAGTCGGAAGCCTGCTCGAAATTCTCGAACGGACCGTACTTCTCGCCACGGTCAAAGTGTATCTCGGAGCAGGGGCCGCAGGGACCGCTGCCGTGCTCCCAGAAGTTGTCCTTCTTGCCGAGCTTTATGATGCGGTCACGGGGCACGCCGACCTCGTCTGCCCAGATATTGCCTGCCTCGTCGTCCTGCTCATAGATGGTCACCCAGAGCCTGTCAGCAGGTATCTCAAGCGTCTTTGTAAGGAACTCCCATGCCCATGCGATAGCCTCATGCTTGAAGTAATCGCCGAAGGAGAAGTTGCCCAGCATCTCGAAGAAGGAGCCGTGGCGGCTGGTTTTACCAACACGCTCGATATCCAGCATTCTTACGCACTTCTGGCAGGATGTAACTCTGCTGCGGGGAGGGGGA
>JAGAKC010000347.1 GCA_017848155.1 Oscillospiraceae bacterium
AGCTATGTTGCGGAAAAGAATGTTGGCTCAAAGCGTATAAACTGGACCAACTTCAGATATAAGAAGCCACGCACGAGATATGTTTCAAAGGATGATGCGAAGGTATACAGCGGAGCCATGAAGTCCGGTGAGCTTGTCTGCACCCTTGAAAAGGGTACGGAGCTTACGGTGATAGGAAGGACCTCCAGCGGCTATTACAGGCTTCAGGACGGTACATATATAAAGAAGAGCAGCACGTCTGCAAAGCAGCCCGTACAGGAAGACACCGCTATGTCCTCGCAGGAGGCACGTGAGATGCTGATGAGCTATTTCAGCAGCGGCACGGGTCTTGATATGGACAGGCTAAGAACGGTAACATCTCTTGATATGAGCGACTGCGGTATAAGCAACATATCGGTAATATCCGAGATGACTGCGCTTACAGAACTTGATCTAAGCGGTAATAAGATAAGCGATATCTCCTCGCTTTCGAAGCTGACAAAGCTTCAGCGTCTTTGTCTGAATGACAATGATATTTCTGATATTTCCGCACTTTCATCGCTTACAGAGCTTACCTCGCTCAGCCTTTATCAGAACGACATTACAAATATCTATCCCCTGAAGGGACTTAACGAGCTGACAGAGCTGTGGATAAACAACAACCGTATCGGCGATATCACTGCGCTGTCGGGAATGAAGAAGCTCACGAAGCTGGGTCTGTATGATAACAGGCTCACAAATATCAAGGCGCTTTCCGGTCTTACGGGACTGACCGAGCTTTGGCTGAATGACAACTATGTGTCTGATCTTACGCCTGTTTCGGGACTTGTTTCGTTAAGGGAGCTTTCCGTTACGCGCAACAAGGTGACAGATACATCGCCGTTGTCTGATCTTACGGGACTTGAATATCTTGATCTTTCCGAAAACAGCATTACTGACATATCTGCGCTTTCAGGCATGACAGAGCTTAAGGAGCTTTGGCTGAACGGAAATATCATTTTTGATATCAGGCCTATTGCAGGTATGAAAGACCTTGACAGGCTGTCGCTTTCAGAAAACCGTTTGAGCGACCTTTCTCCGCTTAAAAGCGTAACGGGAATAACGCAGCTATGGCTCGCTGATAATGATATCTTTGATGTTACACCGCTTAAAGACATGACAGGTCTTACTTATCTTTCGATAAACGGCAACAGGATAACTGATATCAGTGTGCTTTCGGGCATGACAGAGCTTACAGAGCTTTGGATAAACGAAAACGAGATAACGGACATCACCGCACTGTCGGGAATGACAAAGCTCAGCAAGCTTGGCGCATACAGCATGCGGCTTGAGGATATCACACCTCTTTCGGGACTGATCTCTCTTAAGGAGCTTTGGCTGTATGACAATGAGATAAGCGATATCTCGCCTCTTTCAGGACTTTCCTCACTGGAAAAGCTGTCGCTTATGAAAAATGAGATAAGGGATCTTACACCTCTTTCGGCGCTTCACAGCCTTAAGTGGATAAGCCTTGGCGATAACGAGATCAGTGATCTCACATCCTTGTCGGGACTTACAGGACTTCAGCATCTTGACCTCAGCGGAAACAAGATAAATGATCTTTCGCCGCTTTCGGGTCTTACGGGCCTTAAAACGCTCGATCTCAGCAACAATCTGATAAGTGATGTCAATGCGCTGGCAGTACTTGAGGGACTAAATTACCTGTACATTTTCGGTAATGATATCTCCGAGATAAGTATCTTTGTCCTGACGAACAGGCTGCCCGATTGTCATCTGTTTTCAGAAGAACCGAAGTGATCTTATTTATCCATCAGATATATAAGAGGAAACTGATCGTTTCGGTTTGTGACACTTTGTCGGAATGATACAGCTCCTTGTACGAGCATTTTATGGATCATTTAGTAAAAACGCCCGCTTAAGCGGGCGTTTCATATTTTTATCAGGCGGATATAAGCAAGAGTTTTTATCTGATATCGTAAGGCTGTAGCAGATTCACTTCGGTCTGCTTGTGCGGAAAAAAGCTTCACGATAACACTTCGGCGTATATCCCGTATGCTTTCTGAATACCTGTATGAAATGGCTCTCTGAGCTGAAACAAAGGTACTCTGCGATCTCAAGGCTGGTGTTGTCAGTGTATTTCAGCATATTCGATGCCGCTTCTATTCTCTTTTTGGTAATATACACTGAAACAGGTATTCCGACCTCTTTGTGAAACAGCTTTGACAAATATGCAGAGCTTAATGATGTGATCTCTGCCAGCTTATCAAGCGTTATTTTCGTGTGCAGATTGTCGTAGATGTAGTCAAGACAAATAGTGATAGCCTTAGGATATCGGTTCTGTCTGCGTATCAGTTGCATGCGCTGAGCGTAGTCATCCACAACCTCACGGTGAAGCAGGTTCACCTCATCCACCTTACGGCATTTGTCAATGCTTCGTATATAGATATCGCTCAGATTATAAGCGGTCTCCATCTCCATACCGCCTTCTATGCAGTAGCGTGTGATAAAAGCAATAGTAATAATAAGATGATATTTATGATTTCGCAGGTCATCATCGCTCAGCTTGCCCATCTCCTTGTCGTTGAAGGGCTTGAACAGACGCTTCGCTTCATCGGGATCACCATCTTTTATGCTTTGAAAAAATGCCATCTCCCTTTCATATGAAAGATGAGATACATTGTATTCTCTGTTGATAAATTCCACATGTGACAGCTTTTTCTGTATATCCATATTTTCACCCCTTTACTATTTTACACCGAGGCATATCGTTTTGGACATTTAGTTTGTACCGATTACTTTTTGCGATGTGTATAATGTGATGTCATCAAAATAGCATCATGCATCTCTGCCCGGTATCGCTGTGAACGTAAATTCGATGTATCTATGGTTATAATTATTATAACATTTTTGTCAATTGATTATTGTGATTTTTTTGCATTTTATATCACAAATTTGCTTAATAATATATTCTGTGAAAACAAAACTCCGCCGCACGGATATCCTCTTGGAAGCGTGCGGCGGAGCCTTTATTTATGGGAAAACGTATCAGTTCTGGTATTCTGCGATCTCCGCTTCGATCATGCCCTCGTACTCGGTGCGGAGCTGTGCCCAGCTCTGCTGCTCTTCGCCCTGCTCGAAAGCGAGATTTATCATGATAGTATCAATGAGATTTGTGAACTCGGAGCTGAATCCGCCGTAAATGTCTACGACCATATCGAACTTTGTGATCTCCTCAAAGGATGTGAGGAACTCGTACTGTTCTTCGGAGTACTTCTTGTCGTTCATGATACTTTCCTTTACGACAGCCTTGAGCTCGGGGTCGGTATTGCACTGACGCATGATATCGATAAATGCGGCTGCGCCTGCAACGTTCTTGGAGCCCTTGGGTACCATGTATCCGAAGTTCGTGGAACCATAGTAATACTTGTCAGCGGCAGGATCTCTGGGATACGGAACGAATCCGAACTCGTCAGTGTTGTTTCTGAGCTTGCAGTAATCTGTGATCTTCCACTGACCAACGCCGAGGAAGCCTACCTGACCCTTTGCAAGGGGAGCAGTTTCGTTACTCCACATACCGTCGCCGCGTACAGCAAGCTTTTCTCTGCGCAGTTCCTCAAGGTAGGTAGCAGCACGCTCTACTTCAGGTGTGTTGAGGTTGCAGAAGATCTCGCCGTCAGCTGCGCCGATAAGCGGAACGCCGGTTGTGATGATGATATTTGTACCAAGCAGACCGTATACACCGCCAAGTGCGCCGTCTACATTATCCACAAACTGCTGCATGCAGTTCTTGAAGGTATCCCATGTCCACTCGCCCTTGTCATAAAGCTCTCTGGGGTCTGTAACATCGTTGTCCTCAAATATTGTCTTGTTGTAGATAAGGCAGTTTGGAAGCGCATTTACGGTAAAGGGATAATAATACTGCTTTCCATCCCAGGAATAGTTCTTGATAAGCTCCTGCATACCATCCCACTGAGGCTGGCTAAGGTCGATATAAGAGGAAAGATCCTCATATACGTTCTTGTTCATCATATTCGGGAAGGTAGAATCCTCCTTGTCAACGAGGTCGGGAGAATATCGCTGGCGATAAGCGCCTGAAGCTTGTCAAGGCGTTCATCCCATGCACAGCTTATGTAGTCGATCTTGCCGCCGTAGGTCTCCTCGAACAGCTTTACACCGGGCTTGATATCACCCGCAACACGTGCGTCATAATGGCTGAAATACACGAGGTTCGGGTTTTCAAGGGACTTGTCCTGAACGAAATCCTGAATGTCAACAGGATTGTTTATATCGTCGTCAAGTGTGTTGGTGGTAGTTGTCGCAACTGTAGTGTTTCCGGGGGCAGATTCTGACGCTCCTCCGGAGTTGGGATTGGTAGCAGGTGCAGCCTCGTCGCAGGCTGTCATGCTGAGTACCATTGCGGCACAGAGAATGCCGCTGATCAGGGATCTTGCTTTCATATCAAAGCTCCTTTCATAATAATACCGATCTTTGGGTAATTATATTTTAGCACATCACTACAAAAACTTCAATAAGAAAAAATGAACATTTCACTAACATTTTATGCACATTTTCCAAAAATACAGTACTTTATAAAATAGAAAACCGACGACGGTACGCAAAGCACCATCGTCGGTCAGCTATATTATTACCCAATTATTTCAGAACAACTCTTCAAGAAAACTATCATTTACGCTTCCGAGCACGGCAGTATAGTACGCACCGCTGAATGTGCTTTCATTCGTGAAAACGACCGTTCCGTTCCATACCGTTGCATAGGTATAAAAGTCGCTGTCAAAATCATCATCGTGCATGCGGATAAGGTAGACCGCACCCTTCTGCGCCATGAACTGCTCATGTGTAAGCGCAGTATCTCCTGCCGCAGGCATTTCTCCGCTGTACATGTACAAAACGCTCATGAAATAACGCTCCAGCTCATTGCGCTGCGCAAGATCGGTCAGCTTCACTGACCTGCCCGTCCTTAGGTCTGTGACCTCATAGTAGCTCGGCGTAGACGAGCCGTAGTTTCCGTTTGTATAGTATCTCGGAAGCTCGCCCTCTTTAAGCATATCGATGGTGCCAAAGACTCCTGTGATAAAGTCATCATCCTCCAGTGCTATCTCCAGCGACCAGAAGCCTCCATCCTCCTCTTCGTCGGAGCCTGTGCAGAGGAGCTTTCCCTTGTCGCTTATAGTTATGCGGCTGCATTCATCCTGAAGATAGTAGAACTGCATATATCCGTTCACATCAAGGGTCGAACGTGTGTTGAGGTTTATCCTGCCGAATGATGCCGCAACACCGTTTTCTGTGACGGTCATGCTTCCCGATATGCTAAGCGTGCCGCCCTGATTTACCACCAGTGCGCCCTCTACCTCCAGTGCGCCGGTCGAAGCTACCCTGAGCCATGTGGAATCTGATATCACCACCATACATCCCTCGGGAATGGTCGTGACCTTGTATATGACAGAATCCTCCTCGATAAAGTAGCAGATGCCAGGCTCAAATTCCGCACTTCCGTTCCATACGGCAATGCTCATCGGCTTTGAGCTGCCTGTTTCAGGCACGCCCTGTACGGCTTCGCTGCCGACTATTCCGTCATACGGAGAGTATACGTATTCCATTGCCTGTGGCTTCAGAGGCATCTCACGCAGGAAAAAGTATTCGCATGTACCCTGACCGAATTCCACAGTGACCGAATACACCGTACCAACGGGAGCTTCGGGGAATGTCACAAGTCCGCTTTCCGTAAACTGTACCTGCTGTGAAGCGCTGTCGCCTATGCATTTCACATCTGTTACCCTTGCATCGCCGACAAGCTCTATCTGCGCAGTTTTTTCACTGTTCATGATATACGCCTGGATAGCTGCTTTCTTCATCCTGTCCAGAGGGTCCTCGGAGCTTCGTGTCACCTCGCCCTTGCTGACGGATGTCCAGTTGTAGCCGCTCCTGTACATCGACATGCCGTTTATCATAAGCCCGGGCGGCTCGGGATACTCCGACAGAGTCACGAAATAGTAGTTCACTCTGCCCTGCTTCTCATACTCCACCTCAATGCAGTATGCGTTTCCGATGGGATCTTCGGGCAGCAGTATCGTGTTGTTTTCGGTTATGGTCAGCTCCTGCCTTGTGAAGTCATTGCCCTCGCAGTACGCATAGTCCACAATTCCGCCATGCTTTGTCAGCACAGTTGGATCTCCGTCAGCAGGATCCCATACTGCTCTTATCTCACCTTCGGCTGCCGCAACTGACGGCGGGTCAGCATCAACGGCGATCTCCGAATACGTCCTGTCACCCTCCAGCACTTCCCACACATATCCTGTAGGCTTAACTGATATCATCGTGCTGTCCTCTTCGGACAGTTCATCGTACAGGCTCAGTGTCGGCGGCTCATCCAGCCAGAAATAATCATCCTCGCCGACTGCCTCGCCGCTTTCCATTGTTCCGATGATATCCTCATCTCCTGTGCCGCATGTCCAGAAGAGGCAGGCAAACATGTACTCGCACCATCCCTCGGGATATTCTACGGTAATGCTGCAGTACATCGGCTCAAGACTTGTATTACTCTCAGTCGGGTCGATATATCCGTTTTCCCGATACACAAGATCATGCTTGCTTCCATCAGGCAGCTGATAGTATGCTTCCTTTATTTTTCCTCCGTCCACAAGGTTTATTTTGAGCGTTCCGTCCCACACTTCGGGCAGAAGTCCGCCGTCGTATGCCGCTTTCGGAGTAGTTGACGTAGTCGTCACGCCTGAATCCCCGTCGGTATTCCAGACGTATGAGCCCTTATACAGCTTTATCGTATAAGAATAGTCGACGCCGTCCGCCGATGTGCCTGCCGTAAGCTCGGGCGGTAGATCGAGCCTTTGCTCACCGCTCTCAACGTCAGATGCTTCGCCTGTCGCATCATAGCTTCCCGACATTGCCCATGCACAGTCAAACATATACTCGCACGCACCCTGCGGATATTCTATCTCCACTATGCAGTAGATAAGTCCGCTTTCGACCATTCCTCTTGTATCGATAAAGCCATCCGCAGTGCAGGGCAGTACATGCTCTGTGCCGTTCTCAAAGCGGCAGTAGGCACGGGTTATAGTTCCGTCCTCGGGCAGATGCAGCATCACAACAGAATCCCACGCTATCGGCAGCAGGTTAAGACTGTCAGCTTCTTCTGCGGACATTCCGTCATGGTGCATGTCGTCAGCGCCGTCCTGCCATGTGTAGCTTCCCTTGTAGAGAGTTATCGTCTTGTCTATCTGTACTCCGTTCCACGAAACATCAGCCGTTACATCGGGCGGTGCGGTGCTGTCGTTGTTGCTCTCCTCATTCCTGTCAGGCTTTTCAGGCTCGCTTAAGCTGTCGTATATCGCATCGGCTATGCACTGTGCAACTATCATCTCGTCGCCGTCATGCAGCGTAAAGCTGTCAAAGACAAACTCGTTCGCGGGAGAGTATCCGTTTATCAGCCGCATCTTCTCGGCAAGATATTCGTCATACGTTACCTCCGGCACAGGCACTTCTTCTGTGCTTTCACCGTTATCCATCCAGCAGCCTGTCACCTTTCCGCCGCTCTCACTGCGCATCAGATGTCCGAGAAGCTGCATCTCGCCGTCCTCTGAAAGGCTGTAGAAAACATCCTGGATATACGTTACATCTCCGCTTTCGTTGGAGATAGTAAATGTGATAAGGTCATCATCTGTTCCCTTCATCAGCTTCATGCTGTCGCCGACGAAATAATTCACGATATCTTCGCCAAGCAGAGTCATCCTGCCGTTTCGGAGGTGATACAGCTGTACTCTGCTGTTCTTATATTCGGGATTTACTGCGACAACAAGCCTTCCGTCCCTGGCATCGCAGGAATACGCAGCTATCTGCGGCAGTACGATGCCCTCTTTTCCGCTGTAATATGTCTGCCAGCGTGACATGTAATCCTGTGCTATGCGCTGAGCTGTTCCGTCCTCGTTTACGGAAAGCTCCACAGTCTTTGCGATAACTGTGTGCAGCTCATTGTCCAGCATTCCGTCTGCTATGCTGATGCTGACATACGCACCGAGGTCATCACTGTGCGCAAGTATTCCGACCATATCTGTCTGCTCGGTATTGTCCGTCATGAGTCTGCATGTAGCGCTCTCAAATCCGTCATGGGCCCTGACCACAGTATATTCACTGTCCCAGCTTACCGCTGAATTCAGCATCAGCTGAGAATAGATGCCTCTGTACGGCATATCTGCCGATGTATCGTATACATTGAAGTCTATCGTACCGATCTCAACGCCGTTTTTTGTAATGTCAAGTGCCGACATACCTGCCGCCTCTGCGACCTCGCCTGACTCTATCTCCCATCCTTTAGGGAGAGATACGAACAGATCGAACGGCATCACATCGAATACATCGCTGTTGTATTCCGTCTGATTATCGTAATACGCAGGGAAAGTTACCACATGCTCGGTGAGGTCGTACACCTCTGCGTAATCTATGGCTTCTTCCGTTGCTTCGGAGGTAGTTTCTACAGTCGCTTCAAGAGTCTGTGCTCCGTGACCGTCATCAAGCGGATCGGGTCTGTTCAGCAGCATGCTGCCGCCCCATACACCAAGTCCCACAACAGCCGCAGCCGAACCCATTCCTACTATGGTCTTCCACTTACTGCGCCGAGGTGTGGGGATATCTGTACGGACTGCTTCGACGTGCTCCTCCACCACATCGTCTGTGGGGTATTTTTCCTGCATCTTTCCGAACTGTTCTGTAAGCTGAGCCTTTGCCCTTGCCTTAAATTCGTCGGAGAGGACGATCTTGTCATATGCCGATCTGAATTCATGTTTATTCATATTGCATCTCCCTCCAGACTTATTTTCAGTGAGCTCCTGCCACGCTCAAGACGCTTGTATACCGTTGCTTCGCTTACACCAAGAGCCTGAGCGATCTCCTCTGCCTTCATGTCCTCAAAATAGAACATATAAAGAGTAGACTTTAACTTATCGGGAAGCCGCATGACCATATCGAGCAGGTCGTGCTCTCCCTCAGAAAGCGGTGCTGACAGCGTGTTTTCCAGCACCTCGTCAAGCGGCTGATTCCTGCGCACTCTTGCAGACTTCATCACGTTTATGGATTTGTTTTCCGCAGTGCGTATCAGCCACGCCTTGATATGAGCCTCGTCATTGAACTGCGCCTGCTTCATGAGCGCAACGAATGTGTCCATGACGATATCCTGTGCTTCCTCGCAGTTGCGGACGATATTGAGTGATATCCTGTAGACCATATCTGAATATCTGTCAAACAAGCTGCTTATGCTGTCGCACGATAACTCTATCATATTACCACCCTTCCCTGAGAATTTGCTCTCTGTATATTAAAACATGCGTCCCCCGTATTTCCTGACATAATATAAAAAATAATTTTTCTGAAAACGGGGAGAGGTCTTTGTTGTCGAACGGTTCGTTGACGATAAGCCATACCCTTAATATAACGATCCG
This sequence comes from Oscillospiraceae bacterium, assembly GCA_017848155.1. GTDB lineage: Bacteria > Bacillota > Clostridia > Oscillospirales > Ruminococcaceae > CAG-115. Next base: position 9,447 of record JAGAKC010000347.1, read on the forward strand.
GACTTCGGGCAAAGAGAAAGACCTCACAAATTGCATGATAAAGCCATTTGTGAGGTCTTGTTGTCTGACTTGAGCGAAAAGTATTTTTTCACGGGACAAAAAATCCGCTGGACCTCATCTGAATAAGGTCCAGCGGAACACTGGTGCAGGTGAAGGGACTTGAACCCATACGACATTGCTGCCACTAGCACCTGAAGCTAGCGCGTCTGCCAATTCCGCCACACCTGCATATATAGGATCTTGGATTTTTACACGGTCAAGAAGCAAACCGAGGCGGACTCATTTCAAGTAGCTCCGCAAGTTGCCGTTTCTGACAACGTATATATTTTATCACACAGTTCCTGATTTGTCAAGGGGTTTTTGAATTTTTTTTAATAATTCTCCTTTTAGGTTGACTTGGCGGCAGTCGGTGTAGTATAATATATAGTATGTTGAAAAAGTGAGGTGAGTGAAGTGAACGGCTTGAAGTGCTTTGTGAAAATGACATGGATTTTTTATCCGCTGGTTCTTGCAGTACTGATGTATCTGCTTCTTCCGTTTTTTCCTGACTTTACTGAATATGTGGTATCCCGTGTGCTCTTCAAGATAGTTACAGTGCCGCTTGGCTTTGTGACCTCGCTGCTTCCTTTTTCATTTACGGAGCTGCTGGTGATAACTGCGCTTCCGCTTGTTGTGACGGCTGTGGTGTTGTTTGTTATGAGAATGAAGAAAACTGACAGTAAGAAGCGCACAGCAATAAAAGCGGCAAGATGTGTGGCAGGCTTCCTGTCGTTTGCGGCGCTTATGTACATGCTTTGCCACGGTGCGAATTACTACAGGCGTACCGCATCCGAGCTTATGGAGCTTGATACATCCCCGAAAAGTGCCGAGCAGCTTACAGAGCTTTGCATGTATCTTGGTGAAAAGGCGGCACAGGCACGCTCTGAGATAACTGACAGCAGCGCCGAATATGTCTTTTCGGAGGATATGTTCACCGAATTGTCGAGGGCAGGAAACGGATATGACAAGCTGGTGGCGGAGCATCCGTGGCTGTGGACATCCGTGTGGCGTCAGAAGCCTGTCCAGCTTTCCTATCTCTGGTCATATACGGGCATAGTGGGTATGTATTTTCCGTTCTTTGCCGAGTGTAATGTGAATATAGAGCAGCCCGACTATGCTATACCGTTTACGGCTGCACACGAGTCTGCTCATTCACGGGGAGTAGCTTTTGAGGACGAATGTAATTTCTATGCGTTTCTTTCCTGCATCAACAGCGACTATCCCGAATATCGCTATTCAGGCTATCTGAATGGATTCATATTCTGTGCAAATGCACTGCATGACTATGACAAGGAGCTGTGGGAGCAGGCATGGAGCGTGGTCACTGATGGGATGCGTGCTGATATCGTTGCGGATAATGATTATATCGATCGCTTTGCCAATACGGTCATAGACGGACCCGGTGATCTTGACATTAATCCCTGGGAGGCCGCAGGCGATATAAATGACGCCTTTATAAAGAGTCAGGGCGTTACAGACGGCGCTCTCAGCTATGACAGGGTGACAGAGCTTATTCTGGCTTATTATTACACTGAAAAATAAAAGGAAATTATATGATAGGTACATTAGTTAATACAGGTACGATATTATGCGGCTCGCTTCTTGGCGGACTTCTGAAAAAGGGCATCAAGGACAGATATCGTGATGCGCTGTATAATGCGATGGGACTGGCTGCGATAGGAATAGGTGTAAATTCTGTCTGCACAAATATGCCGAAAAGTGCATATCCCGTGCTTTTTATCGTAAGTCTTGCACTGGGCAGCCTGCTTGGAAGCATCATCGATATCGACAGGCGGTTCAATTCGCTCGTGAACAGGTTTTCAAAGAAAGACAGCACAGGCGGTGCGGCGGAAAAAGCTCCGCTCGGACAGGGACTCTCGACGGGAATACTGATGTTCTGCATAGGTACGCTGTCTATACTGGGACCGATCAATTCCGCTTTGTACGGTGATAATACTTATCTCTTTACGAATGCTACTCTGGACCTTGTGACGTCTATGGCGCTGGCTTCTACATATGGCTTTGGCATGATGCTTGCTGCAGGTGTTCTGTTCCTGTGGCAGGGAAGTATATATCTTTGTGCAGGATGGCTGGAGCCTGTACTGAACGGCGGAATGATGACAGAGATATCACTTGTGGGAGGATTCCTTATTGCGGCTTCGGGTATTTCCATCCTAGGAATTAAGGATATGAAGACGATAAATATGCTTCCTGCATTGCTGGTGCCGCCCTTGTGGTTTGCCGCCAAGGCAATAATTGGTTTTTGACGAAAGCTCTGATATCTTTTTAATAATTTAATCAGTTTTGTTTCACACTATTTACACATATCGCCATTATACTATATCCATAAGATAAATATTTTCCGTATAGTGAAAGGAAATAAAATATGTACGATAACAATAACAGCCATCAGGCATTTTACCCCAACAATGAAGCAGTTACACCTGTTAAGCCGCAGAAGGAAAAGATCGTGCGCAAAAAGAACAGTGTGATGAAGGTCATAGCTATGGTCATGGCAGTGGTCGTGGTAGGCGGAGGCGCAGGCTTCGGCGGAGCATATTTTGCCGCAAGAGCGCTCACCAACAACACCGTAGCGCAGCAGGAAAACAAGGATAACGGACATGCATCGGACAATAACAGTGGAAGCGGCAATGCTGCATCATCACCGTCAGGTGTGAACGACGGCGAAAACCATCCCACTCTGAATGAGCTTCAGTCGGGCGTTACCATTACTCACAAGGTGAACCCTGACGCCGAGTTCAATTCCGATGGTTCGTTCCTCTATACACGTGATCTTGTTTCGGCAGTACGTGATTCTATTGTATATATAGAGGTATATGCCGATCCGTATGCGGTATCAGGCGGCTACGGGTTCGGCTACGGTGACAGTGCTGGAAGTGAGCCGGTGCTTTATGGCGCAGGAAGCGGTATAATCGTATCAGGTGACGGATACATCATCACGAATGCACATGTTGTGGACGGCATGGTGAAGTACGTGGTGCATGTTACCACAACAGACCCTGTCGAGGGAACAGGCATAGTGCAGGAATATGAGGCTTCTATAATCGGAAGTGATACAGATTCTGATCTTGCGGTGCTGAAGATAGATGCGAAGGACCTTCAGGCAGCTGTGCTCGGAGATTCGGACGAGCTTCACCTTGGCGATAACGTGGTAATAATCGGTAATCCCATGGGACTTCAGACCTCTGTGGCAAAGGGCATAGTTTCGGGTCTTAACAGAGAGCTTTCCAGCGGCGACTGGTCGCTGCCCAGCATCCAGACTGACGCCGGAATAAACAGCGGCAACTCGGGCGGAGCAATGTTCAACATGTACGGCGAGGTAGTCGGCGTTGTAAATGCGAAGCTCGTAAACGATTATGCGGAGGGGCTTGGCTTTGCAATAACGATCAACGAAGCAAAGCAGGTCATCGACGATCTTATCTCGATGGGATATGTAACAGGCAGACCTATCCTTGGTGTGACATGTCTTGAGGTAAGTGAGTACGTTGCTGCTATACGAGGAATGACACCGGGTCTGTATATTGCGGAGATAGATCAGAACCTTGCGGTGGCAGACAGTGAGCTGCTGGTCGGCGATACTGTCGTTGCGGTGGATGGAATATCTGTCACGTCGGTCAGCGAGGTCAGCCAGATACTTGCTGATTCTGACAAACGCCCGGGTGATACTGTAACAGTTACGGTCGTTCGTGTTGATTCGATCGGTCGTGATAAGGAAGTACAGTTTGACATCGTTTTGTCTGAATACAACGGAAGCTGATAATAAGCTGCTCCTTAACTGCGGAATACTCTGCGGTTAAGGAGCTTTTCTTTTTGACAATCGTCGTTGGTCAATGGTTCGTTGCCGCATTATCGGGCAAAAAAATTTACGCAAAAAACGGCAAAATTTACGCAAATACTATACAAAATAAAAGTGCTGTGTTATAATTATTTGTGTGAGAAAGACGGAATATATCATGAAATGAGAGCGTATTTCTTGTTTTTGGGGGTAATACATCACAGGTGACACTCTTTAAAATGTATTGGTTTTCCGTTGTTTTGCACAAAAAGCCAGGCGTTCCTTTGTGGTTGGTTTGGTTGACATTTGCAAAATCACATGGTATAATCGAAATATATTGGTTTTTGTGGTTTGTTAACTTGTTATGGAAGATGCGTGATGCAAAAGACAATATGATTCATGGGGGCAACAGATGGCACGAGTAGCTGTAAGTAAAAAAAAGTCCATGTCGCCTGTCACGGGATCGGATAGTCTTGTTCGGCAGCAGAGGCTGCTGAGCGCTCAGATATCCACGACATCCGGTGCATCAAGTCTTGATTCACGTGATCCTGTATTTCATCTGACAAACACATTCGTTGATGAGTTCAACGCTGTTGGAAAAGAGCGTGCAAAGCAGATGGCGGGAAATGATTCGGAAGAAAGGGCGGAAGAGTCTGAAACTGACGGTCTTTCTCATGAGAAAAAAATGGCACGGCTTCGTCAGGAGCATGACAGCCCGATGTACAGACATTCGTCTGATGCTCTGAAAAACGGAGATTTCGTTGACAGATTTTCCTCGTATGCTTTTAACGGCGGTAATATGGCTGCTGCTGTCATGTCGGGAAAGGGAAAGATGATGTTTACCGCATGTCTTTCAAAAGCGCTCGGCAGGACGCTTCCTACACAACGTATGGAGAAGCAGCTGCTTTCAGGCAATGCAGTCAATGAAAAAGCTGACGGCACACATTCCGATGTCATGTTCAACAGAAATGCTCATTCGGCAGTGGGTATAACGCTTGATGCGGTGCGTGGTGCGTCTACCTCGCTGGAGGTGTTCAGGAAGCTTGCGAATGAGAGCTTCATGCTGAAAGACACCCCGTTCGAGCATCGCAATATTGAAACGATGTCTGTTCTTTTTCCTTTTTTGGTAACAGAAAAGGATGAAGCTCTTATAGATTCATACAAGCAGCGGCTGAAGGCGCTTGAGGGCGATAACTCTCAGGAGGCTTCAAAAAGTCGAAAGACGCTTGAATGGGCACTGAAAAAAGAGAGCGCTGTGCTGGAACGAAAGAAGACCGAACAGCGAAGATTTCTTACAGTGCTTGATGGTATGCTTTCCAACGTGAAGGATGCGGAAAAGATGTTTTCGGCTGATGGTTTTGCGGAAAGCGTTATTGAGGAGATAGAAGAACTGTTGTCCGACGATCCGCCTGAAGATCAGGATAGAAATGAGTCTGATGACCTTGTCGGGGGAGCGGATCTGATCGCAGATTTCCTGACAGAGGTGATGGGCAGTGAGCATGGAAAAGACCAATTTGGTGCAAAAGAACAGCCACAGGCTTCAACAAAAACAACATCATCAGGAGAAGAAAGCGCAGAGCCAACCGCAGCTGACACCAATGCTTCTGGCGGCGCTCGCCGCAAGCGGAAGTAATACATCGCAGCTTCTCGGAAGCTACGGCACGGTAGTCGGCAGTGGAGATAACATGTTGCTGCTGTCGCTGATGTCAAAGCATGAGAGGGCGCAGAGCGATCATGCGCACCGTGCGGCCTTGTTTGATGCACAGAGTATTCCTGAGTATGTGGGGACGCTTCCTGAAAATGCGGTCGATACAGATGGCGTTGTATCAGAAGCGGTGGTGCCGTCCGAGGCGGCATTTCTGCCGACGGTGGATGTATCGCAGATGTCTGGCAACGGCTGAGGAAAGCAGGAGGCTTTGTTTTGGATATACTTCGCAGTTTTATGTCTATGCTTGATCTGAAAGGCATAAAATATGTACGGACTGATGACAGTGTACAGATGGTGCTTTGCAGTGGTCAGCACAAATGGAAGTGTGCGGTATCGGCAACGGAGAATGGCTTTTTGTGTATTTACAACCGTTATCCGTGGGAGGTGCCGACTGACAGGCTGGAAAAGCTGCTTTGTGAAATGAACTCATTGAATGAGGGTCTTGCAGCAGGCTGCTTTATGATAAGTGAAGGCCGTGCGATGTTCCGATATGCACTGTATGTCGGGGATCCGCTGCTTTTTACAGATATAGCCGCAGAGCATTTTTCATCTGCGGCAGCCATGACCGACAGAGCGTGGGAGAGAATGTATTCTGCGCTTCATTCGGCGGAGGTATAGAATGGGTATAGATCTTTCCAGGGCGGGTTGCCCGTTTGAAGATCAGGATCAGATGCTGGACAGCTTTTCTGAGATACTTGATCTTCATATATATTATTTATACAAGTATCACAGCTGGGTAAGTCCCAACAACAGCATGCAGAACATGCTTGGTGTGGTGGTATCCCGTGAGGAGTTTGAGAGCAATCTGCTTCGGGCTTCGGATACAGTTGCTTACGGTTCGCTGACAGATGAGGAAACGGAAGAGCTTGACACTCTCAGGGAGTATTTCCTTGCACGATATAACGCTACCGTAACGGCAGGTGCTGACTTTCCGCTTGTAAAGCTCGGCAGAAATTTTTCCATGGATTTCTTCGAGTATGCGGTGACCCTTACGCTGTTCTGCTGTGAGCTGAATAAGAAATATGAAAAGATATTTGTGTTCCTGCAGGATGATATAGCGAAAAAGACCCTGTCCGTTGAAACGGCGATACATCTCTGGGCAGAACCCCGGGACAGGATATCTGCATATTACCAGTCCTTTTCCGAATCGTCGGTGCTGGGAAAGTATATCTGTCCGTGTCAGGAGGGTACGCTAAGCAACAGGATGCTGCGCCTTTCCAAAGCTGTTACCGCCTTCTTTTCCGGCGATCATAGCGAAACAGGCTATGAGTACTTCGAGGGCAACAGTGACCTGGCGCCCATGGTGATAAACCGTGATATTGCGGAGCAGGCTGTTAAGACTGTCAGTCTTTCCGGAAAGGACAAGGTCACGCTCCTGCATATCGTTGGAATGCGTGGCAGCGGAAGGCATTTTCTTGTGAAGCACTGTGCTGCGGCTACAGGCGATGGAGTGATATTTGTCAGTGCGTCTGCGCTGCTTAAAGCTGACAGCGTTTACAACGCTTTCGGACAGGCTGTATGCACGGCAAGACTTGAAGGCTGTTCGCTTTGCATAACTGATTTTGAGCATTTTCTTGAAGAGGACGAGCAGCATAAATTATATGAGTTTACTACTGCGCTCAGAGAAGCGACAAAGCATCTCGGAACGCATTTGTATATAATAAGTGAACAGAAATGGCAGGAAAACCGTCTTGGAGATGATATCGTAAGGCTGGATCTTGAGCTGCCTGATACCGACGAAGAACAGCGCCTTGTGCTGTGGGAGCATTACATGCACAGCGAGAAGTTTGAAGAAGGTATCTCTGCACAGGAGCTTGCTGCAAAGTTCCGTTTCACCGCAGGTCAGATACAGGCAGCAGTGAACAGGGCAGCTGAGCTTACAAGACTGAGCGGTGAGGAGCGCATCTCGGTCCAGACGCTGCATAACAGCAGCTACGATCAGGTGGTCGTGGGACTCAGCACGCTTGCAACTCCCATAAAGCCTGCGTATGATTGGGACGATCTTGTTCTTCCCGAGTCTGAAATAAAGCAGCTGAAGGATGCCTGTATGCATATCCGTTATCGTCACACGGTATATAACGAGTGGGGATTCGGTAAAAAGGCTGCATACGGCAGAGGATTATCGATGCTGTTTTCGGGACCGCCCGGAACAGGTAAGACGATGGCTGCGCAGGTGGTCACGAATCAGCTGCACATGCGCTTGTATAAGATACAGCTTTCGCAGATCATAAGCAAATATATAGGCGAAACAGAAAAGAACCTGAAAAAGGTCTTTACAGAAGCGAAAAACGCCAACTGTGTGTTGTTTTTTGACGAGATGGACGCACTTTTCGGTAAGCGTTCCGAGGTCAAGGACTCCCATGACAGGCATGCGAACATCGAAACCGCCTATCTGCTTCAGCAGATGGAGGAGTATGATGGCGTGGTGCTGATGGCGACCAATCTGCTTCAGAATATAGATGAGGCGTTCATGCGCCGAATAAGCTTTGTTATTTCCTTTCCTTTTCCCGATACAGCGACGAGAAAGCTGCTGTGGCAGAAGATGTTCGATGCAGATGCACCGATGTCTGAGGATGTTGATTATGACTTCCTTGCCGAGGCTTTCAAGATCGCAGGAGGAAATATCAAGAACTGTGTTGTACATGCGGCTTTTCTGGCTGCTTCCGAGGGTGTGCCCGTAAGCATGAGGCATATACTCAGAAGCGTTGTAAAGGAACAGCGCAAGAACAACATAATAGTGCTGAAGGACGATCTTCGCGAGTATGCGGATCTTGTGTTCGGCACCGAATGACCATGTAGTTGAATCTGCTGCTGCGGATCTGCTAAATAAATTATTTTGAGAGGAGGCACTGATCCACCTCATTGTTTCACCAGTGCAGGAGATCAGGAACAGTTATGCCAGAGTATTTATCCCCCGGTGTGTATGTTGAGGAATACGAGTCGGGCGCAGTACCTATGGAAGGCGTAGGCACAAGCACCGCAGGTTTTGTCGGACTCGCAGAGAAAGGTGATGTTATCGGTAAGCCCCAGCTTGTAACAAGCTTCAGCGATTACATCCGTATTTTCGGCGGTTATCTTTCCGAAACAAAATTCGGCGACAAGAGATATCTCCCCTATGCAGTGGAGCATTTCTTTATCAACGGTGGCTCCAGAGCATTCATCATGCGTGTTTGCCCTGCTGACGCAAAGTGTGCTGCTACAAAGAGCGAGTCTATTCTCAGCTTCACAGCAAAGAACCCCGGTGAATGGGGCAACCGTATCAAGGTAACAGTATCTCCCGTATCCAGAGTAAAGACCCAGGTATACGAGGTAAATGGCAACGACGCAGTTGTTAGAAATATTGACGGCTTCACTATCGGTGACGTTGTTGAGCTTGCTGACGGCAAGACTTCCGTATACAACAAGATCACAGCTATCGAGGATAAGACCATTACTTTCGAGAATCCTGTCAACCCTTCCATCATCGACAAGAATCTTGTTCCCACAAAGTTCATCAAGAGCAGTGAGATCGATGTATCCGTTAAGTACGGCGATGTAAAGGAAGATTATCTGTTCGTATCTCTCAATACAGAGTCTGCAGACTATATCGAGTCCAGAATGTCCAAGAGTGAGCTGGTAACAGTTGCTGTTGGCGAAGCAAAGCCCGCTGCAAAGGCTGATGCTAAGGACAAGAAGGATGGCGCAGCTCCCGTTGCAGCTATCGCTTCTCCCTTTGACGCGGTAGGCGGCAAGGGCGACGCTATCATCCTTCAGCTTACAGGCGGAACAGATGGTAATGTTGCAGGCGTATCTGCCGCAGAGTACATCGGTACAGACGAGGGTCCCGGCAAGCGTTCCGGTATCCAGGCATTCATCGAGAATTCCGATGTAAGCCTGATGGCTGTTCCCGGTATCACTATCCCTGAGGTACAGATGTCCCTCATCGCTCACTGTGAGAACCTGAAGAGCCGCTTTGCAGTGCTTGATATGCCCAAGGACAGAAAGAAGACAGACGAGCTGCTGGAATACAGAGATATGTTTGATTCCAACTACGCTGCATTCTATCATCCCTGGATCCAGATCTTCGATCCTCTTTCCAAGAAGAATGTGATCGCACCTCCCTCCGGTTCCATGGTAGGTATCTACGCTCGTACAGATAATACTGTAGGTGTACATAAGGCTCCCGCTAACGAAGTGGTAAGAGCTTGTACAGGCCTTGCATGCAGCTACAACACTGCTGAGCAGGATCTGCTTAACCCCAAGGGCGTAAACCTTATCCGTTCCTTCCCCGGCAGAGGTATCAGAGTATGGGGCGCAAGAACAGCTACATCCAATGCTACATGGAAGTACATCAATGTACGCAGACTGTTCATTTATCTCGAGGAGTCCATCAGAGCTAACACCAACTGGGTAGTGTTCGAGCCGAACACTGAAGCTCTCTGGGGCAGAGTTAAGAGAACTATCGAAATGTTCCTTGCAAGCACATGGAGAAGCGGCGCTCTGGCAGGCACATCGCCCTCTGAGGCTTTCTTTGTTGAGATCGGCCGCAGCACTATGACGCAGGACGATATTGACAATGGTCGTCTTATCTGCGTTATCGGTGTAGCACCCGTTAAGCCCGCAGAATTTGTAATCTTCAAGATTGGTCAGTACACCAGCGAGAGCAATGGTTGATTTTAATTTTAGAAAGGAATGAGAGTAAATGCCGGAGATCAGATATCCGTTTAAGAATTTCAGATATAAGGTTGAGTTCAATGGAACAGAATCAGCAGGCTTCAGCGAGGTATCAGGTGCGGATATTTCCGTCGATGTTATTGAGTACAGAGAGGGCAATGAGGTCCGTACCACACCCAGAAAGCTTGCAGGTCTTACAAAGTACGGCAACATCACACTTAAGTGGGGCGTTATCGGTTCTATGGAAATGATGGAGTGGCTGCATACAGTTGCTTCTGACAACACTTCCGGACCTACAGGTATCGAGCGTAAGACTATCACTATCAAGCTGCTTGATGACACAGGTGCTGAGGGTCCCAGCTGGGAGATCATCAATGCTTGGCCCACACATTACACATCACCTGACCTCAACGGTCTTGGCGGTGAGGTAGCTATCGAAACACTCGAGATCTGCCATGAGGGCGTAAACAGGATCGATGGCGGTTCTATTGATTCCGCTACACCTTCTGAAAACTGATAACGGTCGTTCGGACGTGAATGGCTAAGTAGCATAACTCGCCACCGGGGCATGCTTCGGTGGCGGGATTGTGCTTTTTAATGATCATTATTTTTTACAGCAAGAGAGGAGCATATAAATTGAGCTTCCAGACTGAATATGAATTTGAACTTCCCAGAGGCTATGTCGACCAGAACGGCGAGGTGCACAAAAAGGGCATCATGCGTCTTGCGACAGCCGCTGATGAAATAATGCCGCTGCGTGATCCGCGCGTACAGCAGAACCCCGGTTATCTGACCATAATCCTGCTGTCCAGAGTGGTTACAAAGCTCGGTACACTTCAGGCAATAAACAACCGTGTTATAGAAAATCTGTTTACTATCGACATGGCATTTCTGCAGGATCTGTACCAGAGGATCAATATGCAGGATGTACCCACGTATAAGGTGATATGTCCTCATTGTGAGAAGGAATTTGACCTTCCTTTGGATTTTTTAGAAAAGTAGAGCTATCATTATATCCCGAGGATAAGCTCTATGAGGAAATGTCTTTTCTGGGATACTATCTCCACTGGTCGCACGATCAGCTGATGGATCTCGATCACAGGGAACGCCGCAGATGGTGTACCAGTGTGTCGGGCATCAACAAGAAGCTTAGCGGACAGAAGGAGAAGAAAAATCTGTTTGAAAAATAGCGGAGGTGCTTATGGACAACCGACATATCGGCAGTAATTTCAGTGTGCTGATCGCACCAATTGAGCTGCGTGGTAATTTCTCATCAGTGTCGGGTCTTGGTGCCGAGATCGAATATGAGGAGATACATGAGGGCGGAAATTTCACCTCTCCCATATATCTTCCTAAGGGTATGAGGTATAATAATATCGTTCTGCAAAGGGGAACGGTATCTCTGGAGCCATTGTCTGTCTGGTTTGCACAGGTACAGGCCGGTATGCATCTGAGATATCCCATGATCGTTACGATGATGGATAGCACCAGAACACCTGTAAAGATATGGACAGTTATGGATGTAATGCCTGTCAAGGTGGAGTATAGCTCTCTTGACGCAATGAGTGACAGAGTATCTATCACCTCTATTGAACTTATACACGGCGAAATTATTACTGTGCTGTAAAGCACTGGCAGGGAGGCAGGACGATGAATGATATCACTACTAGCAGGAATATCAACGCAATAGTCCCTGTATCCCATTTCGGAGGTATAACGCCCATATGCGTGCCCATGGAGCACGACAGTAGCTTTTCCGATGAGGTTACCGGAAGGTTTTCACAGCGTGTCGGCTCACTCTGGGACAGATTGGGGCTTGTTTTTCTTATCGAGGAGCAGCAGGCACCTGTCAGAGATAATGTGCAGCATGTTGTCAATAATTTTTCTTCGCAGATAATCTTTCAGCTATTTAGTAATAAGAATACTCGTCGGCTGGTTGAAAAAGATCAGCCTGGATTTGTTTATTTGGGCAATATACTAAAGCAGTATGATAGTCGACAGAGGTCGGTCAGCGAACAGATATCCAGAGAGATATCTGAAAGGATAGCAGACACAGACAAGCTTGCGCAGCATGTAAAGAGCATTTATGGTGCACTTTGCGGTGATGACAAGTCGGAGTGTTCTGCTCAGCTTCTGACTATCACGCTTGAAAAGCTTTTGCGTGAAAGGATAGCTATTGCTTCAGATAAGTCTGTTATTTCTGAAAACAAACTCAGTGAAACTGAGGTCGTTCTTATCGAACGATTACAGAAAACGCTGCGCTCATCAGGCGGGGCGGATAGTACTCGTGAAACAAGGATACCGGAGCAGCTTTCCAGGGCAGCGGATATGGAGAATGCTGCTGAAAGCAGAAAGGAGATCCTTTCTGTTATTTCGGAATATATTCCCAAAACTGCTGAAGCAGTATTACAGCAAAAGGCCGCAGATATCGTAAGCAGTGCAGTTGGTTCAGTCGGTGCAGTTACTGATAGTGACAGCATCGAAGGTGTAAGAAAAAATCTTGCACAAGAGATCGACAGGCTCAACAGAGCGATCTTTGATGATGGAGTATCATCTGTCGGAAATGGCAGGGTACTTTTTTCGGACAGTCGTGAAGCAGGAATACAGGCTGCTGAGCAGAAGATCCATGGTACGGTCGTGGCTCCTGTTACACAGGGATATGATATTACACGTTCAGTGACAGAGCTTCTGCAGAGCGCTGCAGATGAGATGGCGTCAGACAAGATGCTCACAGCGCAACAGCGTCTGATCTCGTCATTCAGCGGGAAAAGTATCGAGGAGATCGAAAAGCGTATACGTACAGTTTATGAAGCAACACCGAAAAAGACTGCTGCGCAGGCTGGCAAGGTGATAGCTGCGGCAAGTGATGTCGTTTTGTCACTGCTCGCACGCAGAGCGCATATGGCAACAGATACACAGATGAACGGGATGGCCACAAGAATGCCATCAACGAGATACAGCATTCCTGTTTCTGTTAATGATAATACTGCTGTTATGCATGATAAGGCTGTGCATAATGCGGCTTCATCAACATATTTTACGGACCTGTCATCAGGGGTAGAGCAGTTTTATAATATAGATCAGGGCGATGTGCAGGGGATATCCTACAGGGAGATAAAGAGAACAGTTTCTGAGCTGATGAAAAACAGATCAGCTCACGCTACATCAGTGAAGTCAGCGGCTCCCTTGAACAGGATACTGCACACAGATAAGGCAACTGGCTTTACAGTTGCAGTGCCACATCAAACAATAAACAATGAAAATAATTATTCTGATACGGCATATGCTGTTTCGGAAAATAACTATAGATCGTACCTGACTGATCAGTCAGATCAACATGTACATGTTGATATTTCTGCGGCTCACACTGACAATGTGCAGAACGTGCGTAACGTAACAGTGAACGGCACGGTGCTGCCAGCGGAACAGAACAGCTACACACTGAACAGGTCGGGCGACACGTACTATGCGGAGCATCATCACGATGGTGAGGAGCATAACACGTCAAACACATCGGTCACGAACAACATAAATACAGACCGCACAGTGAATAACGCTGACAGCGTGCAGAACGTGCGTAACGTAACAGTGAACGGCACGGTGCTGCCAGCG